>NZ_JBHXNW010000059.1:0-28376 GCF_042717365.1 Streptomyces sp. NPDC058534 | reverse complement strand
TCCACACCCAAACCACCCCCACAACAAAACACACTTCTTTTGGTTGGTGGTGTTTTTTTTGTTTCTTTTTCCCTTCCCTGCAGTTCCACCCCCCCCCCCCCCCGGGGCCGTGGAGGGCGCGGTCGTGGAGCAGGTGCCGCTGGAGGCCGGCGTGGCGGGCGGGGCCGAGGGGGCCCGTCCGGCCGTGCTCAGCGCGGCCGAGCTGCGGGTGGCCTCGATGGCGGCCCACGGTTTCAGCAACCGAGAGATCGCCGGGAAGCTCTACATCACGATCAGCACCGTGGAACAGCATCTGACCCGGATCTACCGGAAGCTCCGGGTCAAACGATCTGAGCTGCATCAGGCACTGCCTCGCACCACCTACCGGGCGTCCGAGCGGAGCGCGGTGCGGTCAGGCCGCGTGCCGGACCGCACCGCACAGCCGACGTAATTCCGCGGATACTTCACCTGTGCATTCCAGATATTCGCGCACGCAACGAGTAATCTGCTGAAAACTTGCCTGCGGCGCCCGCGCGGTGCGGGCGCCGGGTCGGCGGAATACGGAAACGAACCCCCGGCGTAACCGGCCGAGGCGCCGCTATGTCACCGGGTGGCGAGCAGCAGGGTGAAGCAGCCGGCCTTGTCGGTCCACCACCGGACCACCGCGGAGCCGGCGGGGCGAGTTCGCCTGCCGGACCCGCACGGGCGGAACTTGGCCGAGATCTTCGGTGCGCAGCTCCTCCCCCTCGGCTAAGTCGAGGGGGAGGAGCCGCGCTGGGATGTTGACGGTCTGGACGGTCCTGGCCACCAGCCGCATCTCGATGCGCTCTTCGGCGGGTCGTGCACTGCAGTCCACGGGGTGAATCCTCCCCGCTCGTGCGGTGCGCCTCATCCACCACCACCAGATCCCACGCGCCGAGGCCGGCCGTGTGAGCCCGCCGTCGCGCCGCCAGGCGCTCGCCATTTGCCCCAGCAGATCCCACGTGGAACCTAACTTGATCTTTAACCTGTGCGTCGGGGCCGTGGGGCGGTTGACTTCTTCGTTCGCTGCTTCATCGGCTGTCTCTTGCGGGGTGTGGGCGGACCCGGATGTTCTTTCGGCCCGATGGCCGTCCCGGGCCGGGGGGAGGGATTTTGTGCTCTGGCCGGGCAGGCGGCTTGGGGCGGATGTGCCGGAAGTCGCGGCGGAGGCGGGCAGGAGTGAGTCTGAGCGGGGAACGGGGTCTCTCCCAGGGGTGACGCAGGCCGGCTGCGAGCGGTGGGTCAGTTTGGGGTGGAGCCGGTTCCAGGAGTGGGCGGTGGCGGTGCCGTAGAGGCGTGTGCCGGTGATGGTTTCGGGGTCAGCAGGTGACATCGACGGCCAGGACCAGTCGGCCGTCTCCGGCCCGCGGCAGCGGCACTTCGGCAAGTGCCACCGCAGACGGCCGGAATCGACGCGTCCACGGGCCAGGGCGGCAGGTATAGAACTGACCCCAAAGGCATGACAGTTCCGCCAACGGCTCTCGCCGTCTGCACGATGCAGCAGACTCATCACGTATGGCAGTTACCGGACCGAGTGATCAAGTTCGACGCACCATTCGACGACGGACGCCGAGAACTGCCCGTCCGCCGGGTTCACCAGCACGCAGCCGGGGCGTCGGAAAAGGGGCACTGCAGAAGGAGCCGCCCGGCGGCATTGCCGCACTCAGATCGCCTCCAGGGCCGGCTCGAACTGCGGGGACGCGAAATGCCCGGCCCGGAACGTGCCGAGAGGCCGACCGGCCCGAAGTCCCGTCGCTGATGCGGAACGTGGAAGCGAAGCCGACTGCCTCGCAGCACCCAAGATGTACTCGTGCCCCCGGGTCAGTCCATGCCCCGCCAGATGTGCGGCTCGGCATTGCCGTCGTCGGGCTCTCCCGCCAGCAGGGGCTGGCCGGCTGGATGCCGGTCCTCGCCCGACTCGCTCTGTTTCTCGCTGTCCTGGGGTTCCATGGCGGTCACTCCTTTCACGCTGCGATGACAGTGATCGGCAAGCCTTTGCCGGCCGGCCAGCGGCCCTCCAGGCGTTGGCCGGTGTACGGGTACCAGCTCTTGTAGACGGCCTCTTTCATGCTGAACAGCGTCCGGCTCCAGCGCATTTGGGGCCTACGGGTGAGCAGTCACCGTACGAGCCGCAGTTCGGAGGGGAGCGCGATGGATTCCTTTGGCAGGCTGAGCGCGGCCACAGCCTCGCGGGCGCACCGCCGTACGGTGGCGAACTCGTGCCGCGCGATTGCACCGCCCGGGCGATCCCCCCCCCGCGGAGGTATGCGCTCGATCACGTCGTCGCCCCCCGCGGAGAGATCCGTCGGCAGTGTGCGACGCAGCGCCGGATCGGGGTGGCCCGGGCGGCTCCACTCATGGGGATAGCCCACCGACACCTCTTCGAAGCGCACCCCGCCGTGCCATGTGGTGCGCGGGATGTGCAGATGCCCGTAGACCACGGCGCTCACGTGAAAGCGTCGGTGCCAGTCGGCGGTCGCCTCGGTGCCGCACCACTGGGCGAACTCGGGGTAGCGCAGGATCCGGGTCGGTTCGCGCACCAGCGGGTAGTGGTTGACCAGGACCGTGGGCAACTCCGGGTCGCAGGCCGCGAGACGGCGTTCGCTCTCCTCGACCCGCGCCCGGCACCAGGCCTCCCGGCTCGGGTAGGGGTCGGGGTGGAGGAAGAACTCGTCCGTGCAGACCACGCCGCGTTCCGCGGCCACGGCCAGAGACTCGGCCCTGGTACGGGTGCCCGGGGTCAGGAAGCTGTAGTCGTACAGGACGAACAGGGGGGCTGCTGTGACCGGACCGCCGGGGCCGTCCCAGACGGCGTAGGGATCCTCGGGGGTCAGTACGCCGAGGCTTCGGCACAGCTCCACGAGCTGCTCGTAGCGCCACTGTCCGCGTAACTGCAGCGGGTCCTTGTCCACCGTCCACAGCCCATGATTGCCGGGGGCCCACACGACCCGGGCGAATCTCTCGCTGAGCTCGGTCAGCGCCCAGGCGATGTCGTCGTACAGTTCGCCCACGTCACCGGCGACCAGCAACCAGTCGTTGTCGGACTGCGGCCGCATCTTCTGCGTGATCTCGCGGTTCTGCGGATGACTGACGTGGAGGTCGCTGGTCCCCCACAGGGTTCCCCTGCCCACTCGTTTCCTCTTTCGTCAGCCGGCTGGAAATACTGCGGGGCCGAGCACAGTGCCGAGCGGACCCGTTGGGACGCTACGCGGCGCCCTCGTCGTGGCCAACCCTTGTCCGTGGGCCCCTATTCGTTCCGCCCGTCAGGTCAGGGGGGCACGCCCAACGTCACAGCCCGCCGCGGAGTCGGGTGCGTCCGGGGACCGGCACAGAGCCTGTAGTGGGTGGTCGCGGCGCACGTGATCGGATACGACGGGCCTGCTGCTCGGCGGCCCCGCACGGCCGAGTACGACGCCACGGGCCTGTCGGGACCTACGCTGTGACGGCATGTCAGCCGACGGCGGTCCAGGTGCCGCCGCCGACGAGCAGTGTGGTGAGGGCGCCCTTGCCGTCCTGTTCGATGGCGGCGTCGAGTTGGTCGGCCATCTGTGTGTCGTAGACCGGGCGTTCGACGTCGCGGAGGACGCCGAGGGGGTGTGGTGCGGGGTGTCGGGATCGGCGAGGCGGGACAGGTCGAACTCCTTGAGCCCTCCACGGTCAGCGTCTCCAGCGGCGCCGGACGGACCTGACAGCCGTTCAGCGAAGCGTTTTCCAGCGGGCTGACCGCGTAACCGACCTTGGTCATCGCCCGCTTGGTGAACTCGTCGGTGTTGACTTCGGCGCCTCGCCCGGATCTCGGCCGGGAAGTCCGGCAGCAGCGTCGACAGATCGTTGCCGAACGAGGCCGTCTCCGAGGTGAACCGGGATGATCACCCAGTTGAGCCGTGTGACCGAGGCCATGCGGTCCGCGCCCGTTCCGTTGTTCCGGGGCCACCGCCCCCCTACTTGTCCGCAGGCTCGGTCTGGGGGTTGTGCGTCGTACCGGCAGGGTCCCGCCTAGGGGCAGTTGTCCCGCCTAGGGGGAAGTTAAGGGTGGGGGCCGGTGAGACGGATACGTACCGTGGTCCAGAACCCGGGTTGATTCGATAACTCCCGGTGTGGCCACGCGGCAGGCGTACAGCGCACGCCGTCGACTGCCTCTTTGATCAGGAGGAAATCATGGGCTCTTTGGCTGATGCCTTGCTCGATGGGTCCGACCCGGACGAGTTGGATGGGCATGAGCTGCCCGACGAAGCCGCCGTCACGGTCATGGCCGGCTCGATCAACTGCGACACGGTGTGTTCCGCCACGCTCGGGCCGGTGCCCACCTTCGAATTCCTGAATCGCCATGGCCGGCAGGGTGGTTACGCGGCCCGGCTGCTGACCTGGGGGGCCGGCGTATGACGACGTCCATCGACATGCTCACCACACCCGGGGACATCCACCGGGTGGGGGTGGTCGGTAGCGGCATCATGGGTACGGGTATCGCCGAACTGTGCGCCAAGGCAGGCCTGGACGTCACCGTCGCGGTCTCTTCCGACCACTCCTTGGTGGCCGGACCGCAGCGGCTGGCCCGGTCCCTCGACCGGGGGGTCGACAAGGGGAAGCTCACCCCGCAGGAGCGCGACGACGCCCAGGGCCGCGTGACCTACACCAGAGATCTCAGCGACCTGGCCGACCGGCAGCTCGTGGTCGAGGCGATCAAGGAGAGCGAAGAACTCAAGGAGGAGCTCTTCACCGCCCTCGACAAGATCGTCGAGGCCCCGGACGCGATTCTCGCCTCCAACACGTCCTCCATTCCCATCGTGCGGCTCGCGCGCGCCACCGGGCGCCCGGGCCAGGTGCTCGGCATGCACTTCTTCAACCCCGTGCCGGTTCTGCCACTGGTCGAGCTCATCCCCTCGGTGCTCACCGACGACCGGGTCAGCGCGCGCGCCCTGACGTTCGTGTCGGACGTGCTCGGCAAGAAGCCCATCAGCGCTCCCGACCGTGCGGGCTTCGTGGTGAACGCTCTCCTCTTCCCCTACCTGCTCTCCGCGATCCGCATGGTCGACTCCGGTCTCGCGACGGCCGAGGTCGTCGACGACGGCATGGTCGCGGGGTGTTCGCACCCGATGGGGCCGCTGCGGCTGGCCGACCTGATCGGCCTCGACACCACTGTCTCGATCGCCGAAGCCATGTACGAGGAGTTCAAGGAGCCGCTGTACGCACCTCCGGCGCTGCTGCTCCGCATGGTCGAGGGCGGTCTGCTGGGCAAGAAGTCAGGCCGCGGCTTCTACGAGTACGCCTGAGACTCCGCACAGGCGGCGGCCGGGCGCCTGCCCTGCCGCCCTGGCCGTGACGAGGTATCCGAGCACGTTCCCGCGCGCGATGTCCCTGCCCCGCGCGGAAGCCGAAAGGAAGAGCCACACCATGGCCACTGCACCCGTGTCCGGTGCTCCGGAAGTCGACGCGGTGCCGGGAGAGCCCGTCGCTGTCGTCGGGATGTCCTGCCGGTTCCCCGGCGCACCGGGGCCGGAGGAGTTCTGGCAGTTGCTGAGCACCGGCCAGAGCGCCGTGTCCGACCGAGTGCCGCAGGGACGGCCCGGTCTGCCCAGTGGTGCCGTGGCCCGGCCTGCCGGATTCCTGGACGCTGTCGACGGGTTCGATCCCGAGTTCTTCGGAATCACGCCGCGGGAGGCAGCCGGTATCGATCCCCAGCAGCGGCTCGTGCTGGAACTCGCGTGGGAGGCACTGGAGAACGCGGGGATCGTCCCGGGCGAGGTCAAGGGCACGCAGACCGGTGTCTGTCTCGGGGCGGCCTCGGACGACTACGCCAAGCTCGTGCACGGGCCTGGCGCCGAGTCGGTCGCGCACCGGACGGTCGTCGATGCCAGCCGGAGCCGCATCGCGGACCGCATCTCCTGCCTCCTCGGCCTGCGCGGCCCCAGCCTGGTGGTCGACTCCGCTCAGTCCTCGTCGCTGGTCGCCGTCCATCTCGGGTGCGAAACCCTGCGCAGAGGGGATTGCGAACTGGCACTGGCAGGCGGAGTCAGTCTGAACCTGGCGCCCGAGGGTTTTGTGGCAGCCGAGAAGTCCGGAGCTCTCTCACCCGACGGCCGCTCCAACACCTTCGACGAACGCGCTCACGGCCATGTGCGCGGCGAGGGCGGGGGTGTCGTCGTCCTGAAGACGCTGAGCCGGGCCCTCGCCGACGGCGACACCATCCATGGCCTGATCCGCGGCGGATCCGTCAACGGCGGAGGCGACAACCTCACTGCCCCCGGCCGCGCGGCGCAGGAGGAAGCGCTGCGACGCGCCTACGACCAGGCCGGCGTCGCCCCCGAGGCGGTGCGGTTCGTCGAACTGCACGGCACCGGTACTCCGCTCGGTGACCCCACGGAGGCGGCAGTCGTCGGTGCCGTCCTGGGCGTCGGCAGCGGACGTGCCACCGGCTCTCCTCTTCTCGTGGGTTCGGTCAAGCCCAACGTCGGCGACCTGGAAGGCGCCGCCGGAATCGCCGGTCTGATCAAGGCGATGCTCTGCCTACGGGAGGCAACCCTCGTGCCGGGCCTCACCTTCCGTTCCGCAGACACGGCCGTCCTGCTCGAAGAGCTGAGGATGCGGGTCAATACCGGCCTCAGCCCGCTGGACACCTCCGACGGCGCGCAGCTGCTGGCCGGTGTCTCCTCCTTCGGCATGGGCGGTGCCGACTGCCACCTCGTCCTCTCGGACTGGGCGCCCGACCCCCGGAGCGAGAAGACAGCCGACCCGCCCGTCCAGACCCTCGCACTCCCCACGCCCCTCACGGTGTCCGGGCGCACCGCCGACGCGCTGCGCGCCCAGGCCGCTGAGCTGAGCGCACACCTCGCTGCCCACCCGGACCAGCGACTCGACGACATCGCCCACTCGCTGGCGACCACCCGCACCCATTTCGAGCACCGTGCCGTGCTGCTCGTCGACGACCGTGACGCCGCGCTCGCAGGCGTCTCCTCGCTCGCATCAGCAGACCCCCCCGCCGCAGCGGAGGTCGGAACGGTACGAGCCGGTGAACTGGCCTTCCTGTTCACCGGGCAGGGACGCCTGCGGGCCGGCATGGGCCGCGCGCTGTATGACACCTATCCGGTCTTCGCCACCGCGCTCGACGAGGCATGCGCCCTGCTCGACCAGCACCTCGATCGGCCGCTCAAGGACCTGATGTTCCTGGCGGAGGACCCTGCGGACGCGGCGCTGCCGCATCTGACCGGATACACACAGGCCGCCCTGTTCGCGTACGAGACCGCGCTGTACCGCCTGCTGGAGGAGTGGGGGGTCACCCCCGACGCCGTCCTCGGCCACTCGGTCGGTGAGCTGGCCGCAGCCCACGCTGCCGGCGTTCTCTCCCTTCCGGACGCGTGCGCGCTCGTCGCGGCGCGTGGCCATCTGATGCAGCAACTGCCGTCCGGCGGCGCGATGGTGTCGGTCCAGGCAACGGAGCAGGAGATCCTGTCCACGCTTGCCGGGCGCGAGGGCCGGGCCTCCGTCGCGGCGGTCGACGGGCCCCTGTCCACCGTGGTGGCCGGTGACGAGGACGCCGTGCTCGCCGTTGCCGACCACTGGCGCGAGCAGGGGCGCAGGACCAAGCGGCTGCGCGCCGGCCACGCCTTCCAACCCCCTGGTACGGACCCGATGCTCGAGGCCTTCCGCGAGGTCGCATCCGGCCTCACGTACGCGGCGCCGCGCATCGCCGTGGTGTCCAACATCGACGGGCGTCTCGTCTCCGCCGAGGACATCAGCACCCCCGATTACTGGGTACGCCACGTCCGGGAGACCGTCCGCTTCCACGACGGCATACGCGCGCTCGAAGAGCGTGGAGCACGGTCCTTCCTGGAGGTGGGGCCGGACGCCGTGCTCGCGGCGATGGGGCGCGACTGCGTCTCGGCGGAGCATGAGCAGGAGGCACTGTTCGTGCCCACGGCCGGGCGCGGCGGGCCGGAGGTGCCCGCGCTTCTCGGCGCGCTCGCCGCGCTGCACGTCCGCGGTGTCCACGTGGCCTGGCACCGCACCATGGCTGACCGAGGCGGCCACCGGGTCGCCCTGCCCACCTATGCCTTCCAGCGTCGCTCCTACTGGCTGCCGGCCCCGAACCGGACGGCCGCGGACGTCGGTTCGGCCGGACTGGCGCCGACCGACCACCCGCTGCTCGGCGCGGTGGTGTCGCACACCGAGGCCGGTGGAATGCTGCTGACCGGGCGTCTGTCCCCGGACATCCAGCCCTGGCTCGCTGACCACCGCGTCCACGACCAGATCGTGGTGCCCGCCGGAGTCTTCGTGGAACTGGCCGTACAGGCCGGCACCGGGTCCGGCACGCCGCACATCGAGGAACTGACGCTTCAGTCGCATCTCGTACTGGCGGCGGACCGCGCCCTCCTGTTCCAGGTCGACGTCACGGCACCGGACGCGGAAGGCCGGCGTGCGCTGCGCGTGTACTCCCGGCCCGAGGACGCCGAGGCCGATGCCTCCTGGACCCGGCACGCCGTGGGTGTACTCGCCGAGGCCGGTACCGAGACCGGGTTCGACCTGAGCGTCTGGCCTCCCGAAGGAGCGACACCGGTCGTCCTCCATGGCCAGGAAGCGTCCCCCGGCCCGGCGTTCGCGACCCTGCGCGCCGCATGGCGCCGGGGCGAGGCCCTCTTCGCCGAGGTGGCGCTCGACCCCAAGCACCGCGAACGGGCCGCCCGCTTCATGCTGGCCCCCGGCCTGCTCGACACGGCCCTGTACGCCCTCGCACGGACCACGGTGCGCGGCGCCGATGCCGATCCCACCACGGTCTGGCTGCCCACCGACTGGAAGGGCATCGACATGTTCGCGGCCGGAGCGGACGTGGTACGGGTCCGGATCACCCCGGCAGCGGCGGCATCCGGATCCGCCACGACTGATGCCTATGCGCTCGCCGTCGCCGATGACGCGGGGCTCCCGGTCGCCGCTGTCGACACTGTGAGCCTGACTCCACTGGCCGAGGAAGAGGTACGCCGCGCGGCCGGAAACCCGGACGAGACCTCGCTCTTCCAGGTCGGGTGGACCGATCTGACGCTTCCTGCGGGGGAGGAGCGATCCGGCGGGTGGGCCGTGGCAGGAGACGATGTCTTCGGCCTTGCCCTCGCGCTCACCGGCGCCGATGCCGGAGTGGTGGTCCACTCGGACATGACCACGCTGGTCGCGGCGGCCGGTTCCGCCGCGCCCGAGGTGATCCTCGTGCCCTGCCCCACGCCGACGGATGGTGTCACGGCCGCCACGGTCGCCGACGCCGTCCGCGCCACCGCCGAAGACATGCTCGACCGGGTGCGGGCCTGGCTGGAGGACGATCGACTGGCCGGCTCCCGGCTGGTGTTCGTCACCCGCGCAGCCGCCGTCACGGGGCCGGCGGACGGCGGCCCCGACCTGGCCGGGGCCGCGCTGTGGGGCCTGCTGCGGTCCGTGCGCGCGGAGTACCCCGGTCGGATCGGCCTGCTGGACCTGGGCCGCGAACGGGGCTCGCTGCGCCTGCTGGTCGCTGCGCTTGTTTCGGGTGAGGCCGAACTCGCCCTGCGCGACCGGTCTGTACTGGTCCCCCGGCTGTACCGGTCCCCGCCCGCCGCCGGCACGGCCGCCCCTCTGTGGGAGTCCGGCGGGACGGTGATGATCACCGGCGGCACCGGCGCGCTCGGCTCCTCGGTGGCTCGCCGCCTGGCATCCTCGCAGAGGGTTCGGCACCTGCTCCTGGTCAGCCGCAGCGGTGACGAAGCCGAAGGAGCTGCGGCACTTGTCGAGGACCTCAGGGCATCGGGCGTGCGCGTGACGGTCGCGGCCTGTGACGTCGCCGACCGGGACGCCCTGGCCGCAGTGGTCCGTGAGATCCCCGACGAGCACCCGCTGACAGCGGTCGTGCACGCTGCCGGTGTCCTCGACGTCAGCGGCGTCACCGCGCTCACCCCGGAACAGATCGAGCAGGTACCGCGCCTCAAGGTGGACGCCGCGCTGCACCTGCACGAGCTGACGAAACGGCACAACCTCTCCGACTTCGTCCTGTTCTCGTCCATCAGCGGCACACTCGGCAACGCCGGGCAGGCCGCCTCCGCGGCGGGCGACGCCTTCCTGGACGGTCTCGCCCACCTGCGCCGGGCCGAAGGCCTGCCTGCTCTCTCACTCGCCTGGGGGCTGTGGGATCACGAAGGCAGCCTGATCCGGGAACTCGGTGACGACGACCGGGCCCGGCTCGGCCGTCTGGGGCTCGCCCCGCTGGGTGCGGAGGAAGGGCACAGTGCTCTCGGCGCGGCCCGCGCGATGGACGGGCCCGTACTGGTTCCCGCACGCTTCGACCGGGCCGCCCTGCTTGCCAGGGCGGCGATGGAGGAACTACCGGAAGTCCTTCGCGGCCTCGTCACCCCGCCCGGGCGCAGGGCTTCGGCAGCGGACGGCCCACCCGGCTTCCGGCCGCTGACGGTGGGGCCGGTGGGCGGTGGGGCGAACCGGAGCGGCCGGGCGTTCGCCGAGGCGTCGCGCATGCCACTCAGCCACGCGCACGTATCTCGGCGCGGCCCCCGATCTCCGCTGCTGCACCCAGACGGCCATGTCGCCGCCGCGGGCACGACCCCTGCCGAAGCCATCGATGCGGGAAGCCCGTTGCCCCGTGCGGCGATGTCGTCGGTCCCACCCAAGACTTCTGGCCGTGGAGGAGCGCAGCCGTGATGACCCGTGAACGACTGACAGAACTGATCGAGCTGAAGACGCGGACCCGTCAGGGGCCCGGCCTGGAAGCGACAGAGCGGCAGCACGCCAAGGGCAAACTGACGGCGCACGAGCGCATCGAACTGCTCCTGGACGAAGGGACCTTCCAGGAGGTCGAGACATTGCGGCGGCACCGGTCGACCGCGTTCGGAATGGACCGGCGCCGCCCGCACTCCGACGGCGTGATCACGGGGTGGGGGAAAGTGCACGGACGTACCGTCTTCGTCTACGCCCACGACTTCCGCATCTTCGGCGGCGCGCTGGGCGAGGCCCATGCCGCCAAGATCCATAAGCTGATGGATCTTGCCGAGGCGGCCGGGGCGCCGCTGGTCTCCCTCAACGACGGCGCCGGCGCCCGGATTCAAGAGGGCGTTACCGCGCTGGCGGGCTACGGCGGGATCTTCCGCCGCAACACCCGCAACTCGGGAGTGATTCCGCAGATCAGCGTGATGCTCGGCCCTTGCGCGGGCGGTGCCGCCTACTCGCCCGCGCTCACCGACTTCGTCTTCATGGTCCGTGACACCTCGCAGATGTTCATCACGGGACCTGATGTGGTGGAGGCCGTGACCGGCGAACAGGTGTCGATGAACGGGTTGGGCGGAGCCGACGTCCACGGCGTCACCTCAGGTGTCGCCGGCTTCGTCTATGACGACGAGGAGAGCTGTCTGGAGGAGGTCCGCTACCTGCTGTCGCTGCTGCCGCAGAACAACCGGGAGACGCCGCCGGCCGAGCCCTGCGCAGATCCGGCCGATCGTCCCAACGACGCCTTGCTGGACCTGGTCCCCGCCGACCCGCATCAGGTGTATGACATGCGTGCGCTGATCCAGGAGGTCGTCGACGACGGTGAGTTCTTCGAAGTCCACGAGATGTGGGCGACGAACATCGTCTGCGCGTTCGCGCGTCTGGACGGGCAGGTGGTCGGCATCATCGCCAACCAGCCGGCCTCGATGGCAGGAGTGCTGGACATCCACGCGTCGGAGAAGGCCGCCCGCTTCGTCTCGACCTGTGACGCCTTCAACATCCCGCTGGTCACGTTGGTCGACGTACCCGGCTTCCTGCCGGGTGTCGACCAGGAGCACAACGGCATCATCCGGCACGGCGCCAAGCTGCTGTACGCCTACTGCAACGCGACGGTGCCGAGGGTGCAACTGATCGTGCGCAAGGCCTACGGAGGCGCGTACATCGTCATGGACTCCCGTTCGATCGGCACGGACATCTCACTGGCGTGGCCCACCAACGAGATAGCGGTCATGGGTGCCGAGGGCGCCGCCAACGTGATCTTCCGGCGCGAGATCGCCTCTGCGGAGGACCCCGACAGTGTGCGCAGGCAGAAGATCAAGGAGTACAAGACCGAGCTGATGCACCCCTACTACGCGGCCGAACGTGGCCTTGTCGACGATGTGATCGACCCGCGTGACACCCGGAAAGTACTGATCGGGGCGCTGGACATGCTCCGCTCGAAGCACTCCGACCTCCCATCCCGCAAGCACGGCAACCCCCCGGCGTAAGGAGCCTGTGATGAGCGAACTGAAGGTGGTGCACGGCAAGCCCAGCGACGAGGACCTGGCTGCCCTCGTCGCGGTGTTGCTCGCTGTGGGACAGCCGGACACAGCGGCTGCGGCCGGCCGGGGGGCGGACGGGACGCCCGGGGCCCCTGGGAGACCCGGCTGGGCCCACGCCCGGCGTTTCCTCGAAGTACCGGCCGGCTCATGGCAGTACGTGTGAGGGACTTACGTATCAGCTCGCGGCCTTCAGCCGCCCGACAACTCACGGAAGACTCATGCGCAGGGACGCCGGGATCGCGAGCGTTGCCGTCTGCGCCGAGCCGGACCGGGACGTGCCGCATGTCCGCGCGGCCGACCCTGCCTTCGCGCTGGGCCAGGGACTCCGGCGGACGCCATCCACCCGGGATACAGTCTCCTTCCGGAGAACGCGGAGTTCGCGCAGGCCGTGCTGGACGCGGACCTGATCGCCGGTACGCACGTCCTGCCCATCGCGATCAAGGCCGCCTTCGGTGGCGGGGGCACGCGATCCCAAGGCGGCCCGCACCCTGGAGGAAGTGCCCGAGCTGTCCGACTGGGCGGTGCGTGAGTCGGTGGCCGGGTTCGGGCGCGGGGGAGTGCTCTGTGGAGCGCTACCCGGACAAGCCGTCTCTGGTCGGCGCGGCCGGCGCGATCTCCTTCCTGGAGGTCAACACCCGTCTGAAGATCGAGCACCCGCCGCGGCTTCCTGCCCGCCCCGGCACCGTCACCGAGTTCGCGGCCCCGTCCGGGGAGGGCGATCTGCGAGATCGAAGACAGAGGGCCGGTAGCCGACACCCCTGTTGAAGCTTTGACCGAAACCTTGACCGTAGGGAGTCCCGCATGACGTACGTGATCGCTCAGCCCTGCGTCGATGTGAAGGACGGTGCGTGCATCGACGAGTGTCCGGTCGATTGCATCTACGAGGGCCCGCGGAAGATGTACATCCAGCCGGATGAGTGCGTGGACTGTGGCGCATGCGAGCCCGTGTGCCCTGTCGAGGCGATCTTCTACGATGACGACGTTCCGGATCCGTGGGAGGGGTACCGGACCGCCGACCGGGAGATCTTCGGCGTGGTGGGCTCGCCTGGCGGGGCCAGCGGCACCGAGCCGTTCACCGAGGACCACCGTGTGGTGGAACAGGTGCCGCTCGGAGCGCCGAACTGACCACCGACGCCGGAACGGAAAGACCACTTCGATCTTGGCGATGTCGCCGTCGAACGACACGTACTCCTCGATCCCGTGAACCAGCAGCGGCCGGGCCGACGAGGCGCCGAGGTGTGTCCCGGCCTCATGAACGCATGACGAAGACGGCCGTTCCCGCCTGCGCCGCAGGCAGGAACGGCCGCATCTCGATCCACTTGTTGTCCGCCTCCCGGAGCGCGACGTGGTCGAACGCGGGCGGGTTGAGGCCGGCGCCGAGTCTCCGGTTCAGTGCGCTGAGGACGTTCTTGTTGAACTCGGCGGTGGTGTCCGCGCCGTCGTCGTACGCAGCGGTGAGCACCAGCGCCGGCCGCCCACCTCAAGCCCGTCTGCAGGCCCGCAATATCACCGCACTGTTGAAACCACCCTGGCCACGGGCGGTGACCAGCACCGTGTCCAGTCTGCGTTCGCGGGGCCGGCGCACCAGATCGAGGCCGTATTCCGGATCGGGATCATCGAGGTTGCCCACCGGCGGAATCACACCGTTCCTCATCGCGAGCAGCGCCGTGGCCACACTGAGCGCCGAACCACCGGACAGCAACCGCCCGACCAGTCCCTGCGGCGCGGTGACCGGGACCGCGTGCGGGCCGAACACCGAGCACAGCGCCTTCGCCTCGGCGGCATCGGCATCCGGTCGGCCGGCGCCGTCGGCCAGCACCAGGTCGACCTCGTCCGGTCGTATGCCGGCCCGCTGCAGGGCCAACCTGATCGCCCGGGAGTACTGCCGTCCGTCCGGCGCGGCCGTCCGGTAGTGGTGCGCGTCCTGGGTGGCCGCATAGCCGGCGATCACGCCGTAGCCGGCCGGCGCGGACCGGGCCCGCGCCGCGGCCTCGTCCTCCACCACGAGGATCGCGCCGCCCTCGCCGGGCAGATGACCGTTGGCCGCCCGGTCGAACGGCTTGTAGCCGTTCCTCGGGTCGGTCGCGCTGGACAGGCGGCCGTCGGACATCTGAATGGTCAGCGCGTACGGGGCGATCGGTGCCTCGGTGCCGCCGGCCAGCACGGCGCCGGTGCCGCGTCGGATCGACCGGTCGGCCCAGCCGAGGCTGTCGATGCCGGACGCCGAGTCGGAGACCACCACCCCGCACGGCCCCTTGGCGCCGTGGCGGATGGCGAGTTGCCCGGTGCTCGCGGCGTAGAACCAGGCGATGGACTGATACGCGCCGATCGCCTTGCGGCCCCGGCTCCACAGTGCCTGGATCTCGCGCTGGCCGAACTCGTTGCCGCCCGATCCGCTGCCCAGGATCACCGACGTGGCGTACGGATCGTGGGCGGCCGGGTCGTATCCGGCGTCGGCCAGGGCCATACCGGTCGCGGCGAACGCCAGCCATGTCCACCGGTCGGTCTGGACGGCCAGCCGGTCCGGCACATGCTCGGTCACGTCGAAACCGGATATCTGGCCGGCCAGCGTGGTGGTGTAGCGGCTGGTGTCGAACGTCTCGATCGGCCGCACCGCCAGTTCGCCGGCCAGGGTGGCACGCCAGTGCTCGGCCGCTCCGATGCCGGTCGGTGCGACCACACCGAGACCCGTGATCACGGCAGCCATCAGCGCACCCCTGCCAGCACGATCGCCGACTGGAACCCGCCGAACCCGCTGCCGACCGAGAGCGCGACGTCCACCCGGTGGTCGCGTGCGGTGTTGGGCACGTAGTCCAGGTCGCACAGCGGGTCGCGGTGGGCGTAGTTGGCGGTGGGCGGCACCACGTTGTGCTCGATGGCCAGCGCGGTCGCGGCCACCTCGATGGAGCCGATCGCTCCGAGCGAGTGCCCGACCATGGACTTGATCGAGCTGACCGGTACCCGGTAGGCGTGGGCGCCGAGGCTGTGCTTGAACGCGGCGGTCTCGTGCCGGTCGTTCTGCTGGGTGCCCGAGCCGTGCGCGTTCACGTAGTCCAGCGCGCCGGGAACCATCCGCGCCTGGTCCAGCGCACTGCCGATCGCGGCGGCCATCTCGGCTCCGTCCGGACGCAGCCCGGTCATGTGGAAGGCGTTGCACCGGTTGGCGTAGCCGAGGATCTCCGCGTAGATGTGCGCGCCCCGCCGCCTGGCGTGCTGGTACTCCTCCAGGATGAGTACGGCCCCTCCCTCGCCCATCACGAACCCGTCGCGGGTCCCGTCGAACGGCCGGGACGCGTGTTCGGGGTCGTCGTTGCGGGTACTGGTGGCGCCGATGGCGTCGAAGCAGGCCATCGAGATCGGCGTGATGGGCGCGTCGCTCGCGCCGCCGACCACGATGTCCGCCATGTCGTCCTGGATCAGCTGGTACGCCTGCCCGACCGCGTCGATGCCCGAGGTGCAGCCGGTGGAGACCACCGAGGCCGGGCCGTGCGCACCGTACCGGAAGGCGACCTCAGCGGCCATGCTGCTGGGTATCCACGCCTGATAGAGGAAGCCGGAGCCGTACTCCGGATCGACCAGCCAGTTCCGGCCGCCGTCGCTGGTCGCCACGTACTCGTCCTCCAGACGGGTGCTCGCGCCGACCGCGCTGCCCAGGCACACGGCCATCCGGTCGTGGTCAAGGCCGCCGTCCGGTACGAGACCCGAGTCCGTCATCGCCTCGTCGGCGGCGACCAGCGCGAACTGGACGGACCGGTCGTTGCGGAACACCTCCTGCTGTGTCAGACCCGCGGCGAGCGGGTCGAAGTCGATCTCGGCGGCCAGTTGGGAGCGGAACTGTGCCGGGTCGAACAGCGAGAGCCGACGGGTCGCCGTGCGCCCGTCGGTGATCAGCTGCCAGAACGCCTTCCGCGTGGCGCCACCGGGAGCGACCACGCCGATCCCGGTGATCGCGACACGTCGCTCGTCGTTCATCTCGCGTGCTCGCTCAGCCGCTCGTTGACCAGCGCCACCAGCTCGCCGAAGGTCGTGTCCGCCGGTGCCCCGCCGAGCTCGATCCCGTAGCGGTCCTCGATCTCCACGCCGAGCTGCAGTCGCGCCAGCGAGTCCAGGTCGACGTCGCGCAGCGTGGCACTCGGGTCGTCGGTGACCGCGGACCGGGGCAGTCCGGCTCTGACGACCAGGATCTCCATCAGCTCGTCAATTGTGAATGTCGACACGGGCATTCCCTTCACATTGAGGCGGCGAACCCGAATTCCAGACTACGCAGAAATTCACCGAATCAACTTCGGCCGAGAGGACTGAATCGCCTAGTTCCCGAGAGTGAGGGCCGACCCATCCCCGCGAATGAACCACGATCGACCTGCAGAATAGATTGACGTCATTTCAGGCGCGCTGCTTCACTTATTCAATTGCATTTCCCGGGTGAGGAGACGAGAATGGACGCGTCAGCAGCGCCGTCCGAGGCGCCGGCGGGTGTCGGGATCACCGCGGTCGCGGTGGCGATGGCCAGAGCCAGGGAATCCCGCCGTGCGGACCGCATGTTCCACGATCCGTACGCCCAGTCGTTCGTCGCCGCGGCCGAGACGGTGCTCGGCACGGACGAGTGGCCGCCGCTGGTCGCCTGGGTCGACCTCTTCTACTCCCGGGGGGTGGTGCGCACCCGGTTCATCGACGACTTCGTGTGCGATGCGGTGGCGGGCGGCTGCACCCAGGTGGTGCTCCTCGGGGCCGGTCTCGACGCACGCGCCTTCCGGCTGCCGCTGTCGAGCGCGGACGTGTTCGAGGTGGACACCCCCTCGGTTTTCGCCTTCAAGGACAAGGTGCTCGCCGACGCGGGCGCGCGGTCGACCGGCCGCTCGCGCACCGCTGTCCGTGCCGACCTGCGCGAGGACTTCGCCGCACGCCTCGCCGACAGCACGTTCGACCCGGGCAGGCCGACCGCATGGGTCGCCGAAGGTGTGCTCCCCTATCTGACCGCCGACCAGGCGCGGCATGTGGTCACCGACGTCGGAGGGCTGTCCGCGCCGGGCAGCAGGCTGGTGTTCGAACACTCCGACAAACCGGGGCCGGACCCGAGGGCCGCGGCCGCCGCGCTGACCACGCCCGGCGCGGACCGGATCAGCACCATGGTCCGCGGCGGACTCGGCTCCGACGGCCGTGACTGGGTGGCTGGCCGGGGCTGGACCGTCGCGATCACCGAGCGCGGCGAGTTGGGACCGCGGTACGGGCGGCCCGACGACCGGCTGGCCGGTGGCCAGTTCATCATCGCGACCCGCGACCGACCGGGACGAAGGACATGAAACCGAACCAGGCGCAGACCGGGCTCCCGGAGCCCACCGACGCACGTGTACAGACCGCCGCCGCGTTCTACAGACGTCCGATGCTCGCCGCCTACGACCTGTTCGTGCTCGGCATGATGAGCCGCTTCATGTGGCGCTGCCCCCGTGGCCGAATGCTGGCACATTACGATCGGCAGGTCGGTGCGTCACATTTAGATATTGGGCCGGGAACCGGATGGTTTCTGAACAGATGTAATTTTCCCGTCGCATCACCGAGTATCACCCTCCTTGATCTCAACGAGGTGGCGCTCGGCACGGCGACCCACCGCATCAGGCGCTATCGTCCCGAGGCCCGGGTCGGCGACGCGTTCAAGCCGTTCGCCCTGCGCTCCGCGCGGTTCGACTCGGTCGGCATGAACTTCCTGCTGCACTGCCTGCCCGGGGCGATGGAGCAGAAGTCGGTGGTGTTCGACCATGTCATGCCGTTCCTGCGGCCCGGTGCGCGGGTGTTCGGCAGCACCGTTCTTGGCGACGGCCCGCACCACACACAGCGGTCCAGGAAGCTGCTGGCCAAGCTCAACCGCAGCGGAGTGTTCAACAACCTCGACGATCGCCTGGAGGATCTGAACGAGCAGCTGCACGCCCGGTTCACCGACGTCGAGACGTCGAGAGCCGGTGCGGTCTGCCTGTTCTCCGCCCGCTTCCCGGGCCCGCGATGAGCGGCGCGTCGCCCGCGCTGGCCCAGCAACTGCACGACGGCGTCCTGCAGGCCCTGGCCATCGCCCGCATGCGGCTGGACCGGGCGCTCGCCCAGGACGGCCCGCTGCCCCGCGAGCTGGGCACGGACCTGAGGCAGCTGCTGGACCACGAGATCGCCGGCCTCCGCCGCCTGATCGGCGGCTCGACCCCGCCCGACCCGCCGCAACCCAACCTGCCCAGTGCGCTGGCCGCCACCGCCGAACAACTCCAGTCGGCCACGGGCGTCCGCATCGACGCCGAGAACCGCACCGCGCCGCCAGGGCGGTGGGCGGGCAACGACCCGATCGCCTACCGGATCGTGCGCGAGGCGCTGCACAACACTGTCAAGCACAGTGACGCCAGGCACGCCTGGGTGACCGTGGCCGCACGCGAGGACCAGCTGGTGTGCACGGTGCGTGACGACGGCCAAGGCTTCGAGCCGGCCACCACCCGCCCCCACTTCGGACTGACCTCCATGTACGCGCAGGCCCGGGAGGCGGGCGGACAGCTGACCGTCCGGTCCTCTCGCACCGGCACGTCCGTCACCCTCGTGCTGCCCAGAAACCCGGTACCGGAGGCGAAAGTCCAGCCATGACGCCGCAAGCCCCCCTGTCCCGACCGACCATTCTG
Source organism: Streptomyces sp. NPDC058534 (assembly GCF_042717365.1). Taxonomy (NCBI): domain Bacteria; kingdom Bacillati; phylum Actinomycetota; class Actinomycetes; order Kitasatosporales; family Streptomycetaceae; genus Streptomyces; species Streptomyces sp. NPDC058534. The sequence goes on along the minus strand of NZ_JBHXNW010000059.1, from coordinate 9,463 downwards.
ATCTGCGACGACCATCCGGTCGTGCGCTGCGGCATCCGCACCCTGCTCGCCGACGACCGCTACCGGATTGTGGGCGAGGCGGCGGACCTGGCCGGCACCGTCGAACAAGTGGAGCGGCACCGGCCCACCGTCCTGCTGCTCGACCTGAGCTTCTTGGGCACCCTCAGCCTCGGTGTCCTGCCCACCGTGCGAGCGGTGTCGCCGACCACCCGGGTGCTGATCCTGACCATGCACAATGACCTTGAATCGGCACGGAGTTCGCTCGCCGCCGGCGCGCACGGGTTTCTGCCCAAGGACGCCGCCGCCGCCGAACTCGTCGCCGCGGTAGACGCGCTCGCGGCCGGCGGCCGCTACCTCCAACCGGCGCTCGGTGCCGCGCTGTTCGACCGGGGCGGCCATCTGGACGGCTCGCTGAGCGGACGGGAACGCGAGGTGCTCGGGCTGATCGCCGACGGCCTGACCCACCAGCAGATCGCCGACGAACTCGGCCTGTCGGTACGCACCATCGAGGCGCAGCGGGCGTCGATCAAGGTCAAGCTCGGGGTCAACAGACGCTCCGAGTTGATCAGCCACGCCCGTCAATTGCGGTTGACCACGTCAGGAGGCGATCGGTGATGCGGACGGGCCGGCCCAGCCGCACCGCGTTGAGTTCGGCGCTCGCTCGCGCCGTGCACCAAGTGGCGGACGTACCAAGCGTGTTCACCGACCCCCTGGCGGCGCGCATCATCGGCGGCGTCGGCAGCGACCCGGAACCGGCCGGCGCCCGCGGCATGCCCGCCGAGGTCCGGCTGTTCATGGCGTTGCGCCACCGGGTGGCCGAGGACGCGCTGCGCGCCGCCGCACACACCAGGCAGGCGGTCGTCCTCGGCGCCGGCCTGGACACCTTCGCGTACCGGAACCGGAATCCTGCGCTGCGGGTGTTCGAGGTCGACCATCCGGCCACCCAGACGTGGAAACGCGAACGCCTGGCCGAGGCCGGCATCGAGGTACCGGACACGGTCGTGTTCTGTCCGATCGACTTCACCGAGCAGACCGCGGAAGCCGGGCTGGCGGCAGCCGGATTCGACCGGAACGCGCCGGCGTTCTTCCTGCTCCTTGGCGTGGTCCCCTATCTGAGCAAGGACGCGCTGAGGGACACGGCGCGCTTCGTGGCCCGACTGCCCGCGCCCGCGGAACTGGTCCTCGACTACAACCAGCCGCCCACCACGCTGCCGCCGCACCGCAGACCGGCGCTCGTGGCACAGGCCGAGGCCATGGCCCGGGTGGGGGAGCCATGGCGGTCGTACTTCACCCCGACCGAGATCGCCGGTGAACTGGCCGACGCCGGATTCGACAGCGTCACCGACGTCGGCTGGCAGGACTGCCTCGCGCGCTACGCGCTCGACCCGGCACTGCCCGACCTGTTCGGCGGGCGGATCGCGCATGCCCGCACGACCGGACGAGAACGGAGCTAGCCGGCCCTGCACGCCCTGGTACCGGCGGCGCAGTGGCCAGTCCGGCCACCGCCGTCTCACAGACTGCGGGATCTGCCCAGGCAGCGGGTCGAGGCCATTGTGGCGCTCGGCGCCCGCTCGTCGGTCGCCGAGCTGAAGGGCGCCTTCCCCGGTGGTGCCCTCGACTACCGCATCGACTGGGCGTCCCCCGCCGTACCGGATTCCGCCTGACGAAGTGGTGCGGGCGCGGCGAGTTCGCCGCGCCCGCGCACGCCTGCGGCCGGTGCCGGTGCCACCAACCGCGCTCGCAGCGCCTCGATCGTCGCGGGTGTCACGTTCGCGCGCCCGATCAGGTAGTCCTCCACCGTTCCGTACCGTCCGCGCAGGGTGTCCAGCGTGCTCGCCATCGCATGCCGAGGCGCGCCGAACACCGCGTGGTAGCGCTCCTCGTCCAGGCCGAGCCCGGCGAGCCGGGGCCGCAGCCGAGCCATCCGGTGTTCGCTGACCAAGAGCCTGCTCAGCGTGTAGTCGTCGAGCACCGTCGCCTCGCCCACGCCGAGCACCGACAGCAGCAGCGCTGCCGCCAGACCGGTGCGGTCCTTGCCCGCGGTGCAGTGGATCACCGAGGGCAGGCCGTGCGGCGCGGTGAGTCCGTTCAGGACCTGGCCGAAGGCGGCCGCGTCCTGCTCGACCATGTCCAGGTAGACCCGGTGCAGAAAGTCGTCCGGGACGGAGTCGGCCGGGCCACGGTGGAACAGTTCGGCGAGCGGGGTGGCGCGCGCGGCCTCGCCGCCGATCGCGAACGTTCCGCGCCGGACCGAGGCAGGCAGCGCGGAGGGCGCCTTCGTGCGTTCTCCGTCGGTGCGCAGATCGAAGGCGACCTGAAGGTTGAGGCGGTCGATCGCGGCAAGGTCGTCGGCGGTGAGCCGGTCGAGCGCGTCGGCGCGGAAGACCAGGCCCCACCGGGTGCGGCCGCCGTCCTTCGTGCGATATCCGCCCAGGTCCCGGAAGTTGCTTGCTCCCTCCAGGGGCATCACGCGTTCGGCGGCGAGCATCGCGGCTTCCCCGTCGACGGGCGCGACGGACACGTAGTGCCGGCCGGGTGCCAGCCCCGGCAGCGACACCCTCGTAGCACCGTCGACACGCGCCACCGGATGATCGTGGTCGATCGTCCCGGGAGTCGGCCCGACCGCCACGTCCACCGGCCCGTCGCCGGCCAACTCCCAGGACACGTCGAGTACGCCGGTGCCGTCGCGCACCACTTCGACCGTCAGCACGACCGTTCTCATGCGTTTCTCCCATCGTGTGTGCGCGGGCCCCGGACACCGGCCGACAGCGTCGCTGACGCATGGTCAGGACCGGTGCCGGCCGAGCGGTCGGCTGACAGGGCAGGGGCCTGCGATCTCGCTGAACGTGGCGCGAATCCCTGGGTGCTGCTGACGGAGCGAGCGCCGCTCATGACATGCTCGTCGGTGGATGGGCCGGTGGCTGTACTCAGCCCGGTTGTTCAGGCCCGTGGTACGACCGGGCCCCGTCAGGGCGCGGTGCTCGGCGCGGCCCGCCACTCGCCGCACAGTAGCCCCGGGCGATGCCGGCAGTGAACCTTTCTACTCTTCCCGCCGGGCGTTCTCAAGAACCCGAGCGAGCCGGCCTCATCCTGTTGCCGCAGGTGGGACTGGCGATTCGGGGCTGGCGGCTAGTACCCCAGTCCGCGGGATCCGGCCCATGTGCGGACCCGGCTGGGCGTGGATGGTGGAGGCAGCGATCGCTCCGACTGCCGTGGTCTTCGACGACACCGGGTTTCTCAAGGACGGTGATGCCTCGGCGCCGCCCTCTTCGAAGCCTGAGCCTCTACAAGGTCGTCCGCGAGCTACAGCTACTGCTCGCGACCTGGACCGGAGCCTGTCCCACCTGCCACCGCGACATACCCAACACCATGCCAACCCGACCAAGCCCTGCTAGGGGCTGGCGGACGGTGATCCGGGTCGCTCTGGGGTTGGCGATAGGGGTGGGACGAAGCCTAGCGTGCCGTGGTGCGTCCCGAACGGGACCAACCGTGAGAGGAGCACGTACCCATGCCCGCCGGTCGGCGACATCGACCCGTTCAGCGCGCTCCGCTGTGAGCCCGCCGGGTCCGTTACGCACCACAGCACACCGTGTCATCCCTCTGGAACAGGGCACTGTCATGTCGGCCGACCGGGGAACGATCTTTCGGGAGAACTCCACCCGTCAACGTGACGGCGCCAGCGTACGTTGCTGCGAACCACAAGGGAGCAGGAAGATGCCCAGTACGTCGCCGTCCCCCGCGAGCGCCGACCGCAGGCAGGGTGCTCTGCCTGACGGCTCCACAGGTTCCAAGGACCTGCTGCCGGTTGGAGTCTGCAGCGGTTCCAGCGTGTACCGGGCAGGCCTGATGACCGTACTGCGCGACATACCGGGGATCGACGTGGTGGCCGAATGGGACACCACCCGTTACAGCCCCCGGTTGCTGCAGGACCATCGGCCGCGCGTGCTGCTGATGGACGTGGACGGCTTCGACATCGCGGACATGCTGGCCAGGCAGGTGGTGAGGCAGACCGCGGAGCACGCGGTGAAGGTTCTGGCGCTCTCCGCCCACCTGGCCCCGGACACCGCGATGAAGGTGCTCCGTGGCGGTGCGGAGGGGTTCCTGCACAAGGACACACCGGTGCAGGGGCTCGTGGACGCGATCCGGGTGGTCGACCGGGGCGGCGCGGCACTCGACCCCCTGGTGGCCGGCGAGCTGGTCACCGCACTGCGCTACAGCGCCCCTTCGGAGGCTGCGGTCGGGCCGGACAACGAAGTGAAACTCACCCCGCGTCAGCTGCAGATCCTCGGCATGATCGGCCACGGCCTCGCCAATGTGGAGATCGCCGACCGGCTGAAGCTGGGCAGACCCACAGTGAAGTCGCACATCTCCTCGTTGCTGCGCGCGCTCGACCTGCGCGACCGGACCCAGCTGGCCGTGTACGCCTGTGTGCACGGTTTCCGGTCCTACGCGGCGCTCCCCGTGAACTGAGCGGTACCGGAGCCGCGGGTTACCCGCAGCCGACCGTGGATTTCCCGTCGAATCTCCACGGAATATTTCTGATGTGGCGCGCGGGGATCGCAGCGATGATTCCTGTATGAGCAATTCACGGGTGAGCCGAATCCATGCCGCCGAAATAGAGCCCTATCGGGCGCGCGGTGGCCAGCTGCGTATGGTGCTCCACCCCGGTTCGGTGGGCAGCCGATCCGGCTATATGGGCACGGTTGTCCTCCAGCCCGGCGAATACGTGGTGGAACATTTCCACCCGTATTCCGAGGAGTTCCTGTTCGTCGTCAACGGCGACCTGGTGCTCGAGGCCGAGGGCGAAGACTGGCCGCTGGGGGCCGGTGACGGCATCTACGTACCCATCGGCAAGCGGCACCGGCTGCGCAATGTGGGCACGACCGAATCGCTGGCCGTGTACCACACCGGCCCGCTCGCGCCGGACCCGTCGTTGGCGCACGTGGACACCGAGGTCCTCAGCGAACCGCAGCCCGGAAGCACCGACGCCGCGGCGGGCACGGCCCGCATCCTGTTCATGGTGACGGTGGCCGAGGAGAAGCGGGAGGACTTCCTGGCCGCCTACGAGAAGGTCCGGTTCCACGTCGCGGCGACCCCGGGACACCTTCGCGACCAGATCTGCCAGTCGTCCGACAACCCGGACAAGTGGCTGATCGTCAGCGAGTGGAACTCCCTCGAGGAATTCTTCGCCTGGGAGAAGTCCGAGGAGCACAGGGAACTGGTCCGGCCGATGCGGGAATGCTACTCCGATCCGGAGTTCCGTAGCTTCAACGTGGTCGCCGAGACGAAGGCGACGCGGCCATGAGCAAGATTTCCACAGAAGAACGCCTGATGACCTACATCAACGTCTTCCATTGCAAGCCGGAGAACCAGGAGGCGCTGTCCGTCGCGATCCGCAAGGAGACCGATGAAATCATCCGGCACATGCCCGGGTTCGTCTCGGCGAATGTGCACTGCAGCCTCGACGGCAGCCGGGTGACGAACTACGCGCAGTGGAGCGAGCTCGCGGCCTTTCAGGAACACATTCGCAGCGAGGCGGGCCGCGCGCTGATTCTCGACCTGCACAAGTACGCCGACGACGTGGACGTGCACGTGTACCAGGTCGACTGGATCGTCTCCGGGGACGGAGACGAGGACGTGGAGGGGTGACGATGAAATCCGCGAAGGAACTCTGGGAGTCCGTCTACACGGTGGTCGACGCGGGCGACCACGCCGCGGTCGCCGAGCTGTGCGACGCCGAACTCGAGATCCGCACCGCGAGCCAGGGCAAGAGGGGCGCGCAGCGGCTCGCTGAGATGTTCGTGCAGCAGCACGGGCTGTACACGGAGCTGGAACGCGAGGTCGACGGGATCATCGAGTCCGCGGACGGCTCCGCGCTGTCGGTCGAGCTCACGATGTCCGGCGTGCCCAAGGGCACCGGGCAGCGGCTGACCTGGAACGTTGTGGAGACCGTTCGGGCCGACGCCGGCCGCATCGTGTCCTGGCACGCCATGCTCGACCGCACCGGCCTGGTCCAGCAGATCCGCGCGCTGCACGGATGACCACCATGCCGGTCGGAATGCCCGCGCTGCAGGAGGTCGAAGTCGCCGACAGAGTGGTCGCGTTGGTGAACGGCGACGGCGGCGCCGGCCTGTCGAACGGCGTGCTGCTGTTCGGCGAACCGACCACCGTGATCGACACGATGCTGCTGCCGGAGATGGCAGCCGGCATCGTGACCGCGCTGAACCGCCGGGGCCGCGCCGCCGAGTTGGTCGTCAACACGCACATCCACACCGACCACATCGGAGGGAACCTCCTGTTCGAAGGCGTGCCGATCATCGCCCATCCCCGCACCGTGGACGGGATGCGCAGGATGATCGGCGAACCCGGCCTCCCCGCGCTGCTCGCCAAGGTGATGCCGAGGTTCGCGACGCGGCTGGCGGACTGGGACAGCACGCCCGCCGAACCGGTGCCCCCCGCCGGTATCGAACGCGCGCTGCCCGACACGGCGCGCGTGCTCGAGTTCACGGACTGCCACTCGGCGGCCGACCTCGTGGTCTGGCTGCCTGCCGAACAGGTCCTGGTCACCGGTGACCTGTGCTTCGCGGGGGTGACGCCGCTGGCCGTGCACGGGCGGGTCGGCCGCTGGCGCGCGGCCCTTGACCGGCTGATTGCGCTCCGCCCCCGGGTGGTCCTTCCCGGCCACGGCAGGCCGGCCGGGATCGAGGCGCTGCGTGAACTGGCCGACTACTTCGACCGGGTGCTCGCCGCCGCCCGGCTGGCGGACGCCGAACGACTGTCCGCGGAGACGGTGTGGGCCCGGTTCGATCCGGGCCCGGCGGCGGGCTGGCTCGAACCGGAACGCACTCGCGTGAACATCCAGGTAGCTCTTGCCGAGATATCCGGACAACCCTTCCAAGGAGAACATCGTGTCCGACAAGATCAAGATCCGTCGCATTCTCACTGAGGCGTTTTCTCAGGGCAAGACCGAGGTCCTCGACGAACTGATGACGGAGGACTTCGTCAACCACAACGCGGCGCCCGGAATGGACACCGGCCGCGACGGCGTCAAGGCAGTGATCCGGGTCGAGCGACAAGGCTTCCCGGACCTGAAGGTCGAGATCATCCGCGATTTCGAGGACGGCGAATTCGTCATCCAGCACGTCCGGCTGACCGGCACACACACGGGCACCGTGTTCGGCGTGGAGCCGACCGGCCGCACCATCAGCTGGAACGAGATGCACATCGTGAAGGTCCGGGACGGCCGCGTGAGCGATCACTGGGCCTGCAACGACCTGCATGTCCTGCTGACGCAGCTGGGCCGGATGACGCCGCCCGACACGTCCGCGTTCCGTCAGGCGGCGGCCGGCGCCTGACCGGTGTCCCGCGTCGTCATACGGAGTTTCGTCGAGGAGATGCATCATGACAGACGGGTTCGCGATCATCGGCATGGCTGCCCGGCTGCCCCGGGCGAACGGGCCCGACGCGTTCTGGCGCCTGCTGAGCTCAGGTACCGACGCGGTCAGCGACCCGCCCCGGGACCGGATGACCGGGCGCCGTGGTGCGTTCCTCGACGACATCACCGGATTCGACGCGGGCTTCTTCGGCATCCTCCCGCGGGAAGCCGCCGCCATGGACCCGCACCAGCGGCTGATGCTGGAGCTGGGCTGGGAGTCGTTGGAGCATGCCCGGCTGAGCGCGGCTCGGCTGGCCGGCACACAGACCGGCGTCTTCGTGTCCGCGCCGCAAGAGGCCACCCCGACGTCCACGCCCGACCACCACGCCTTCGCCGGGCGACAACGCGCCATGGTGGCCAACCGGTTGTCGCACGCCCTGGGCCTGCACGGTCCGAGCCTCACCGTGGACACCGGGCAGTCCTCGTCGCTGGTCGCGGTGCACCTGGCCGTGCAGTCGCTGCGGAGCGGTGAGTGCGACCTGGCCATCGCGGGCGGGGTCAGCCTGATGGTGGCTCCGGACGCCCAGAGCGGCCTGGCCGAGATGGGCGTGCTGTCCCCGGACGGCCGGTGCTACGTGTTCGACAGCCGTGCCAACGGCTTCGTACGCGGTGAGGGCGGCGGCCTCGTCGTCCTGAAACGGCTGTCCGACGCGCTGGCCGACGGTGACCGGATCGCCGCGGTCGTCGCCGGCAGTGCGGTGAACAACGACGGCCGTACCAACGGGCTGACGGCACCCAGCGCCACGGCACAACAGGCCCTGCTCTCACGGGCGTACGACCGTGCCGGGGCCGACCCCGGCACGGTCCAGTACGTCGAGCTGCACGGAACCGGAACCGCCGTGGGCGACCCGGTCGAGGCGGCCGGCCTCGGTGCCGCGCTGGGCACCGTCGCGACCCGGACGACACCGCTGCTGGTCGGGTCGGTCAAGACGAACATCGGCCACCTGGACGCGGCGGCCGGGATCGCGGGCCTCCTCAAGACCGTGCTGAGTCTGCAGCACCGGCAGGTGCCCGCGAGTCTGCACTTCACGACGCCCAACCCGGGCATCCCGTTGACGGATCTGAATCTTCGGGTGAACACGCGGGCCCTGCGGTGGCCGGCCGGACCGGCCGTGGCCGGCGTCAGTTCGTTCGGACTGGGCGGCACGAACTGCCACGTGGTGCTCACCGAGACACCCCCGGTTCCGGTCCCTGTCCCGGTCCTTGGCTCGCCCGCGCCATCGCGCCTGCCGGTGGTGCCGTGGGTGCTGTCGGCCAAGACCCGGGACTCCCTGCGCGGGCAGGCCCGGCGGCTGCTCGACGGGAGCGCCGGAGCCGAGCCGCTGGACGTCGCGTTCTCGTTGGCGACCACCCGGACACAGTTCCCGGTCCGCGCGGTCGTGTTCGGCCACGACCGGGCAGAACTGGACGCCGGGCTCAGGAAGTTGATCGACAGCGATGGGCCGGCCGTGATCGGTGCGGCGACACAGCCGTTGTCGGCGGCGGCACATGAGTTCGTGGCCGGCGGCGAAATGGACTGGTCAGCCGTGTTCACCGGCACTGGCGCGCGCTCGGTGGATCTGCCCACCTACGCGTTCGACCGGCCCGTCGCCGACGCCGTTCGGCCCGGCGGTGCGGCACCGGCCGCGTCCGACGACGGCCTGATCAGGGTCGTCCGGGCCGAGGCCGCCGCCCAGTTGGGTCACCACGACGCCGACGCCGTGCCGTACGACCGCAGCTTCCAGGATCTCGGCTTCAGCTCGCTCAACGCGATCGAACTGGCCGAGCGGCTCTCGGCGGCGATCGGCGAGCGGGTCGACGGGACCGCGGTCTTCGACTATCCGACGCCGGCCGCGCTGGCCGCGCACCTGGCCGGCCGCACGGATGACAGCCACTCGGCCCGCGATCTGCCCGCCCCTGAAGACCGGGGGCCGGCCCGGGACACGCGGGCCGCCGGCGACGATCCGGTCGCGATCGTGGGTATCGGCTGTCGGTTCCCCGGTGGTGTCGCTTCGGCGGCGGACCTGTGGGAGGTCTCGGTCGGTGGTC
>NZ_JBHXNW010000058.1:39974-54942 GCF_042717365.1 Streptomyces sp. NPDC058534 | reverse complement strand
GGGACCCTGCCCTGGTTCGCCCACAACCGCAGCGTGCCCGGATGCACACCCACCCGACGCGCGGCCACCGACAACCGAAGAAGCTCCATGCCCGACAAGCTACGGACCTCACACCACCAGCCCACCAGAATCAGCAGGAAACGCATTCAATCGGATGAAAGTGGCACGAAACCCTGCAGATCAACCACACATCTGATAAGTAGCGTTGCTCGGCCTGTTTAAGCGAAAGCCCCAACAGTTGAAGACCCCAAATCTACTGACACGGTTGTTTCAGTATCTTAGAGTAGTCGATCAGCGTCGGAGCGCGATCCATGTCCGAGCCAGACCCCCAGCGACACCTCGTCGTACGCCGTGCCGACCCGCCCGGGTGACCTGGGCTGGGTCGTGATGGCCCACGGCGAGATCTACGACCGGCAGTTCGGCTGGAACACCGACTTCGAAGCCCTCGTGGCCAAGATCGTCGCCGAGTACGCGGCCAAGCACGACCCGGCCGCGGAAGCCGCCTGGATCGCCGAGGTCGACGGCGAGCGCGCGGGCTGCGTCTTCCTGGTCGCCGGTGACCAGCCGGGCGTCGCGAAGCTGCGCATCCTGCTCGTCGCGCCGACGGCTCGGGGGCTCGGTCTCGGTGCCCGCCTGGTCGAGGAGTGCCTGGACTTCGCCCGGGGGGCCGGCTACCGGCAGGTGACGCTGTGGACCAACGACGTCCTGGTGGCCGCCCGCAAGATCTACCAGCGTTTCGGCTTCCGTCTGGCGGACGAGGAGCCCCATCACAGCTTCGGCCGTGATCTCGTCGGGCAGAACTGGATCCTCGACCTGGGCTGAGGAGCGATCAGTTGCCGGCCGAGGGCAGGTCCAGGTGTCTGCCCTGGAAGCGTGCGCGCAGGAGGCGGTCGTGGGTCACCACCACGAGGGTGCCGGTGTAGTGGGCCAGGGCTGCCTCGACCTCCTCCGTCAGGGACGGGGAGAGGTGGTTCGTCGGTTCGTCCAGGAGGAGCAGGTCGAGGGGGCCGGACGTGACCAGGCGGGCCAGTTCGAGCTTGCGGCGCTGTCCGACGGACAGGTCGCGTACGGGGACGGACAGGTCCGCGGGGTGGAACAGGCCCAGTGCGAGCAGCGCTCCGGCGTGGTCGTCGGAGTGGCCCGGGCGGCCGTCCGCGTAGGCCGCGAGGAGGGTGCGGGCGTCGAAGGCGGCTTCGGGGGCGCACTGTTGGCGCAGGTGACCGATCCGGCGCGGGCGGCGGGCGGTGCCTGCGTCGGGTGTCAGCTCCCCTGCCAGTACGTGGAGCAAGGTGCTCTTGCCCGCGCCGTTGGGACCGGTGACGAGCAGTCGGTCGCCGGGGACGAGTGTCAGGTGCGGGATGGAGAGGCGGCCTTCGACCCTGACCCCTTCGAGCCGACTCCCTTCGAGGTGGGTGGCCGTCGCCGACTCCCCCGTCACCGGCGTGCCTTCGACGCGGGCGGTGAAGCGGAGGGGGCTCGGCGGCGGTGGCACCGGGTGCTCCGTGAGCCGCTGCAAGCGCTCGCGTGCGTTGCGGATGCGGCTCTGGGCGCCGTGGGACCGCGAGCGTGCCCGGAAGGCGCCGGCGCCACTGAAGGCCCACGGCCCCTTGCGGGGGATCTCGGACAGCATGCCGATGCCGGAGTCCGCCAGGGCTCGCTGCCGGGCGACCTCGTCGCGCCACTGCTCGTACTCCCACGCCCAGCGCGCCCGGGCCGCCGCCTTGGCGGTGAGGTAGCCGGCGTATCCGTTGCCGTAGCGCCGTACCGTGCGCCGGTCCTGGTCCACCTCCAGCACGGTGCCGGTGACGCGTTCCAGGAACGCCCGGTCGTGCGTGGCCGCGATCACCGTGCCGCGGTGGCGGCGCAGGCGGGCTTCGAGCCAGGCCACGGCCTCGTCGTCCAGGTCGTTGGTCGGTTCGTCGAGCAGGAGCAGTTCGGGGGCGGAGGCCAGCGTCGCGGCGAGCGCGAGCCGGGAGCGCTGCCCTCCGGAGAGGGTGCTGAGCGGACGCGCGCTGTCGAGTGGCGCGCGCTCGCCGAGGCGGCGCAGGGTCACCTCGACACGGCGGTCCGCTCCCTGGCCGCCCCGTGCGTCGTACTCCGCCAGCAGCGCCGCATAGTGCTCGAAGGCGCCGGGACCGGCCGTGCCGAGTGCGGACTCCGCGGTCCGGATACGGCGTTCCAGGGATCGCAGTTCGCGCAGTACCTGGTCCACGGCGTCGCCCACGCTCGCCGTGCCGGGGAGGTCGAGGGTCTGGGCGAGATGGCCGATGCCGCCCGGCGCCGTCACGGTCAGGGTGCCGTTGTCGACCAGTTCCTGGCCGGCGAGCAGCCGCAGCAGCGTGGACTTGCCGGAGCCGTTGTCCCCGACGATGCCGACCTTCTCGCCCGGTCGGACGGTGAGGGACACGCGGTCCAGGACGACTCGGTCGCCGTAGCGCTTGGTCACCTCGGCGAGGGCGATCTGGGACGTGGGGCGGGCGGGGGCGGCGTTCTCGGTGGTGACGGCGGAAGCAGGGCGCAAGGGCAGTCCTTTGCCGGGAGGGAGCAGGAGTGTGCGATGGCGGCGGGAGCCGGAAGCTGCACCGCCCATTGGTACTGCAAAACTAGACGATACGGTTCGTCTCGTCAAGCTTCCCGGACAAAGTCCCCGGCGCCACTCGCACGCGGCGGCCGGGGACTCGGACGGGGGCCTAGACGGTCACCGCTCGTTCTTCCTCCGGAGGAACACCAGCACCGCACCGCCGATCACCACCAGGCCGATGGCCGCGCCGCCGATCAGCGGGGTCGCCCCGGAGCTGCCGGTCTCGGCGAGGTTGGGGTCCGGGGTGGGGGTGACGGCCGTGGCGGGGGCCGGTTCGCCGAGGGTCTGGCTGGTGTCGCCCGTCGCGGCGCCCTGGGTGCGGCAGTCGAGGACGCCGGAGAAGCGCTGTTCGAAACCGGCGGGGCCGCGGATGGTGAAGTCGTAGGGCCGGTCCTCCGGCAGCGGGACGGTCACCGTCCGGGTCTCACCGGCCGCGATGGTGTACTCGGCGTCCAGCAGCGCGAAGGTGAACGCCTCGTCACCCTCGTTGACGGCGGTGATGTCCAGGCCGCCCTCGGCGCAGTTCTTCTCGGCGGACAGGGCGGGTATCGCCCCCTGGCCGGCCCAGGTGGCCGTGGCCGACGCGGCGACCGTGGACTCGCTGGAGCCCGCCAGGATCTGGGTCTGGCTGCGGCTCTCGGAGGCGAAGGCCCGGCCGACGGGCACGGTGGTCGACGCCTGGACGGTCAGCGCGGACGTACCGGCCTCCGCGTCCTCGGGCACGTCGAAGAAGATCTGGGTGCCGTCGGTGACCTCGGTGACCGGCTCGCCCTTCTTGTCGACGATCCGCACGCCGCTGGTGGTGGCGTCCACCGGGGGCGTCACCGTCGCGCCGCCGGCGTTGGTGCGGACGGTCACCGGACCGATCCGCTCGCCGGGACGGCCCGAGACCGCGGGCGGGTCCAGGGTGAGCGAGGCCGCGGGCTCGGCGAGGTCGCGGGCGTTCTTCTCCAGGTGGTCGGCGAGCCGCTCGGCCTGCGGGTCGGTCGCCTCGACGTCCGTGTGGTCGGAGTAGCGCCAGATGGCCACCTGGGTGCCGGCCGCCGCGTCCTGCTCGGTGAGCCCGCCGCGGACACCCGCCTTCTTCGCGAGCTCGGCGAGATCGTTGACCTGGGGGTAGGAGTTGCCCAGGATCCACCGGATGCGGCCGGCGTCCTTGTTGGTGCCCAGTGAGGTGCCGCTCCACGGCGCCTCGTAGTACTTGGCGTCCTTCTGCGTCGGGGTCTGGATGTCGACGCAGTACGTCTGCAGCATCCCGCCGCCCTCGACGGACATCTCGAACAGGCCGGCCGGCACCTCCTGGTCGCCGTCCTCCCCGTGGATGACCGCGGTGCCGTGCGTCTTGAGCCCGCCTATGGTGGCCGTCGCCCCGCCCTGACCCCCCGCCCTGTCCTGGGCGGCGGCCGGTCCCGCACCGGTCACCAGACCGGCGACGGCGGCCGCGGACACCAGCACCGCGGCGGCGGTACGTGCCGTCCTCCGACCGGGCAGAGACAGTGCAGCGAGCGAAGAAAACACCAAATTCCCCTTCGAGCAGGACCCGTTGGCGTGGGGGGAACGGTCCCACCAGCAGAATCAGCAGCCCCACAGGGCTCGTTCGGCATCCTAAGGACCTGACGGACCGTGCCCCCGGGTGATGTTCGCCCACACGGTGATCCGAATCGGAATCGTTATCGCCGACCGGGCCTGCGAGCAGGCCTTATCGACAAATCCACCCGGGTTCGTCCGGGCGCATGCGTCGATAAGCCCGTACTTCGGTCAGTTCCGGCGGGCCACCCGGGTCAGGCCACCGCGGCGGGCTCCGGGTGCTGTTCGCGGTCCGTGTCGGCCGACTCCCCCGCCGGTGTCTCCCAGTTGGGCTCCGGCCGCGGTGGGGAGGCCGACGCCTCCGCCGCTTCCGCCTTCCCGGTGCGCCTGAACGCGGCCGTGCCGCGCGCGAGATCGTGGCCGATCGCCACCGCGTCGATATCCGCCGAGGTCCAGTTCTGCCCCTCGCGCACGTCCGTGCGGACCTTCAGCCGGCCCTGGACGACGACGGGGTCGCCCACCGCCAGCGACGCCGACGCGTTGTCGGCGAGCTGCCGATTGGCCCACACGGTGAAGAAGTTGGTGTGGCCGTCCGTCCAGGCGCTCTTCTCACGGTCCCAGTAGCGCGCGGTGACCGCGAGCCGGAAGCGCGCCGACGGCCCGTTCGCCAGGTTCCGGAAGACCGGCTGCGTGGCCACGTTGCCCACGGCGCAGATCATCGTCTCGTTCATCGCGAGTCCTCCCTCCCGCACGGGCCCGTCCCGTACGGCTGCGTCCGGCGACCGCGTTCGTCGCGACCGCCGCGAGGCCAGACTGCCCCGGCCCGGGCCCGGCCCGCCGAGGGCTGTGGACCGTCGCCCCGCCTGTGGAGAACTCCGTCACCCGTGCGGGTGAGAGCCGCGGACCCGCGCCCACCTCACCGCGCTGCCCACCCGCGCCCACCTCACCGCGCTGCCCACCCGCGCCTACCTCGCCGCGGTGCCCACCCCCGTGACCCGCCCGTACTGCTCCCGCACTTCCCGGTACCGCAGCAGTTCCGCCGCCAGCGGATCCAGCACCCTGGCCCGGCCGCACCCGGCGGCCGCCTCCCGCAGCAGGCGTTCCGCCTCGTAGCCGTAGCGGCGGGCCGGGCCGCGGGCCGCCATGCGGCAGCTCGACTCGATGAGGGGACCGCCGGTGATGCCGGCCAGCATCAGCAGCACCGGCACGCCCAGGTTCGGCGGCATGAAGCCGACGATCTGGCCCAACAGCCACAGGCCGCCCACCACCTGGATCAGGGTCATGGACGCCTGTGCCAGCACGGCCACCGGCCACCAGCCCGGCCGCGGCGGGCGCCCCGGCGGCAGCCCCGTGCGCTCCGCCAGCTCGTCCAGGGCCTCGGGCAGCCCCTGGGCGCCGCGCACGGCCGCCTCGCGCATCGCCTGCGCCCACGGCACCGGCAGTCCGGCCGACGCCCGCTCGGAGACCGTACGCACCGCCTGCTCGACGCGCTGGCGCGCGGTGGCCTCCTCGTCCGGCTGGGCGCGCAGCGGGAGCCGTCCCGTGGCCGGTTCACGCCGCTCGTGGTACCAGCGCCACAGCCGCAGCCAGGGCGTACCGCACGCGCGGTTGGCATTGCGCAGCCAGGCGCGCTCGGCCGCGTCGCCCGCCGCGGTGGCGCCCACCGCGTCCGCGAGCCGGTCCGAGAACTCCTCCCGCGCCTCCTCGCTGAGGCCGGTCCGCCGCCCGGTGACGTACACGGACCGCAGGCGCCAGGCGGCGGCGTCGACGTCGGCCGCGATACGGCGCGCCGGGGCCTGCCGCTCGGCGACGAACTGGCCGAGCACCTCGCGCAGCTCGCCGATGCCCTCCCCGGTGAGCGCGGACAGGGCCAGGACGGTCGCGCCGGGTTCGCCGTACTCCCCCAGCGCGATGCCGTCCTCGTCGAGCAGGCGCCGCAGGTCGTCGAGGACCTGTTCGGCGGCCTCGCCGGGCAGCCGGTCGACCTGGTTGAGGACGACGAGGGTGACCTCCGCGTGGCCCGCCATCGGCCGCAGATAGCGCTCGTGGAGGACCGCGTCGGCGTACTTCTCCGGGTCGACGACCCAGATGACGGCGTCGACGAGCTCCAGGATGCGATCGACCTGCTCGCGGTGCTGGACGGCGGCCGAGTCGTGGTCGGGCAGGTCGATCAGGACCAGCCCGCGCAGCGGCGACTCCGAGTCGGGGTGCTGGATCGGGCGGCGGCGCAGGCGGCCGGGGATGCCGAGCCGGTCCAGGAGGCTGGCGGCGCCGTCGCTCCAACTGCAGGCGATGGGCGCGGCGGTGGTCGGCCGGCGGACGCCGGTCTCGGAGATCGTCACCCCGGCGAGGGTGTTGAACAGCTGCGACTTGCCGCTGCCGGTCGCGCCCGCGATGGCGACGACGGTGTGCTGCCCGGAGAGCCTGCGCCGCGCGGCGGCCTCGTCGAGGACCCGGCCCGCCTCGGCCAGGGTCCCGCCGTCGAGCCGGGTCCGGGAGAGGCCGACCAGCTCGCGCAGGGCGTCCAGCCGGGACCTGAGCTGTCCGTCGTAGGCGAGCGGCATCAGCGCGGCCGACGTGGCGGCGGGCCTGCTGGGCAGTACCGCGTACTGCTCCGTGCCACCGTTCTCGTCCACCCGCCGCGCGATCAGCCCGTCACCCCAGGCGCCCTCCCCGTCCCCGGAACCGGAACCGGAGCCGGACGAACCACGGGCGACACGCTCAGCCCTTCCCGCACCCTCCGCCCCGCCGCCGGCCCGCTCCCCGTCGGCCACGTCCCTCGTACGGCCCCCGCGCCCCTTCCCCCGTCCGCGTCCCCCGTCCTCGTCCGTACGGCGGCGGGACGCGCCGGCGTGCTTCGCGCGCGCGTGGGAGCCACCGGCGTGTTCGCCCCCGCTCCCGCGCCGCCGCAGCCACGTCCCCCGCCCCGTTTCCTCGGACGCGCCCTCGGCGTCGTCCGCACGCGCGGTCTCCGGCTCGGCGGCGCGCTCCGGGTCCCGTCCGTCCCCGGGCTCCGTGTCGCCGGACCGGCCCGTCCGGTCCGCCTCCTGGGTCGTGTGGTCGGTGTGCTCGGTGGGGTCCTGGTCAGTGACGGCGGTCACCGGTCACCTCTCCTTCTGCAGTACGGACAGCGCGGCGATGAGTTCGGCCTGTGGCTCGGGATGCACTTCCAGCCCGTCGAGCGGGGCCAGCCGGCGCTCGCGCTCGACGTGCAGGACGCGGTCGACTTGTTCGTCCAGCAGCCGTCCGCCCCGGTCGCGCAGCCGCAGCGCGCCGTGGGCGCCGATCCGCTCGGCGAGCCGCTCCCCGGCGACCCGCGCGCGCCGCCCGCCGAGCAGCACGGTGGCGACCAGACCGGCCACCACCCCGGGATCCGGCGCGAGGTTCCGGTCCAGCTCGCGGACCTCTTCCTCGGCGTACTCCTCCAGCTCCCGCCGCCACCGCCGTACGGCCAGCCCGATCCGGTGCTCGGCGCTCTCCGGCGCGGGACCGTGGCGCGCGAGTTCCGGGGCGGCCGCGGCCGGTTCGCCCCGCCACGCCTCGTCGACGCGTTCGTCGGCGGCGGTGACGGCGCACAGCAGCAGGGCGCTGAGGCTCTCCACCAGGGAGTCGAGCAGCTCCTCCGGGGAGCAGTCGAGGGGGAAGGCCCGCCAGCGCTTCAGGGCGTCCCCGGCGAGCACGGCGCCCGCCTGCAACCGCCCCCGCACGCGCGCGTGCTCGCCGTCGTACGCCCCCTCGACGGCGGCGGTGAGCCGCAGCGCGGCGGCGTACTGCGCAGCGGTGGCGCCGGCCAGTTCGGGCATCCGGGACTTGAGCGAGGCCAGGATGCCGTGTGCCGTGCGGGCCATGGTGTGGTGCCGGGCCTCCAGGTCCTGGGCCCGGTGCACGAGCCAGGACCGCAGCGGCGCCACGGCGCTGGCCGGCAACAGCCCGCCGCCCCAGGCCGATTCGGGCAGTTCGGGCACAGTGAAGCGGGGTACGTCGCCGAGGCCGGCCTTGGTGAGCAGCGCCCCGTACTGCCGGGACACCTCGGCCACCACCTGGTGCGGCACCCGGTCGAGCACGGTGACCAGGGTGGCGTCGTACTCCTTGGCGGTGCGCAGCAGGTGCCAGGGCACCGCGTCGGCGTACCGGGCGGCCGTGGTGACCATCACCCAGATGTCGGCGGCACAGATCAGCTCGGCCGCCAGGACACGGTTGTCGGCGACGAGGGAGTCGATGTCGGGCGCGTCCAGGAGGGCGACGCCCGGCGGCAGGGTGTCGGCGGTCTCGACGCGCAGCACGCGCGCGGGGTTCTCGCCGGGCAGAAGCAGATCGTCGTCCGGTTCCCGGTGCGGCACCCACACGCGCGTGAGGTCGGGCAGCACCCGCATCCCGCTGAACCAGTGGTGGTCCTCCGGATGGCACACCAGCACCGGCGTACGGGTCGTGGGCCGCAGCACGCCGGCCTCGCTGACCCGCTGCCCCACGAGGGAGTTCACCAGGGTGGACTTCCCGGCACCGGTGGATCCGCCCACC
Organism: Streptomyces sp. NPDC058534; assembly: GCF_042717365.1. Taxonomy (NCBI): domain Bacteria; kingdom Bacillati; phylum Actinomycetota; class Actinomycetes; order Kitasatosporales; family Streptomycetaceae; genus Streptomyces; species Streptomyces sp. NPDC058534. The sequence goes on along the minus strand of NZ_JBHXNW010000058.1, from coordinate 46,316 downwards.
ACGGCCAGCAAGGGCGCTTCGGGGTCCTTCAGCCGGGGCATCAGATAGTCGTCGAGCTGGGCGAGCAGCTCGTCGCGGTTGGCACGCGCGCGTGGGGCCCCCGCCAGGGGCAGCGGAAAGCGTGCGGCCGCGACACGGTCGCGCAGGGCGGAGAGTGCGTCGAGCAGCTGAGGCCGTACGTCCAATGTCACCACATGCGAAGAATGCCCAATTTCAGGGGAATTCTGAAGCATATGAGCATGTCTGCGCGCCGACCAGACACAAGGGGCGGAAGGGACTAGTGGGGCGCGAGGGCACTCCAGGCATAACGAGTGCACAACACCCGAGGCGCGAGACGCCAAAAGCGATGCACGATTCGCACCCGCCTGCGATTATCGGGACCGCTTCACCGAACCTCCACATCAGGCCACGGAGGCGAAGCATCAGGGGCATGGAGTTGGGAGCCCTATCCTTGTCCCCGGCACCGTCACGGACCAACCCACACCCGGGCACCGCGACCGAGGCCACCACACCAGGCCCCCGTAGCTCAGTGGATAGAGCAGGCGCCTTCTAAGCGCTTGGCCGCAGGTTCGAGTCCTGCCGGGGGCGCCTAGTCGTCTGACGTGTTGCGGGCCATGGCGTTGTTGGCGTGGCGTCCGTGGACGGTTTGCGCGGGTGGAAGTCTCCCGCCATGCTCAAGTGGCACGGCGCAGACATGGCCCCCAAGCGCACGCTGGCACGCGCACGCGTAGGCGAGAGGGCGGGTGTGGTACTTCCCGGTGCCGCGCTCGCCCCCTACTCGTCGCCCTTCACGAACGAGCCTTGGCCCAGCACGGTGTAGAGGCGGCCCTCCCCCCTGAGAGCGGCCACCGCCTTCTGTGCCGTGGACTGGCTCACGTCGAACTCGGCGGCGATGTCCACTGTGCCGGGGAAGCGCTCGCCAACCGGGTACTTCCCCGCGTCCAGCCGTCGGCGCAGTTCGTCCGCTACCTGGGGCCATACAGGCACCGAGCGATCAAGGTCCATACCCCCGAGCATCCGCGCTTACGCGGAATTCAGCTATCGCGGTAGTGCGGTAGTGCGCTTACGCGATAGCGCGTAAGCTCGCGTACGACCGAGCACAGACACCCAGCACGACCCGCACCACAACGACAGCAACCACGCCCCCCGGGGGGGTGGACATAGAAGGACCCCCGCGACAGGGGCGAACTGTCCGGGGGCATGGCCGATCACCCAAGGAGTGACCGACGTGCGAAGCCTACTGGCCCTCTTCCTCTCGTGGCTCATGCCGTCCACCGGCAAACGCCGCGCATCCTCCGCTCCGGCAGACGTGCCGACGCAGCAGCTGATCATCACGCGCAACGCGGTTGGTGTGGCCCGTCCTCTCCCCTCCCACCGCTCTCCCCGTCCCCCGGAGTTCCTGCGCGGGGAAGACCTGGCGCTCATCCGTCCGTACCTCATCGCCCACGAGCGAGAGCAGGAGCGGCAACGACAGAAGGTCAGGCGAACCGCGATGGTCCTGGCAACGGCGGGCATCGACTTCCAGGGAGTGACGGCATGACCATCTCACCCTCACACCTCCGCCTCCTGCCCTGGTCTGGCCCGGAGGGCAAGCCCGCGCACCTCGTGACGGACGGCACCCGGTCGTTCCTCTCGCAGCTCGCCGACGACGTGGAAGCACAGCAGATCGAGACGGCCGCTGTGATCCTGGGCCTGGCCAGGCCGATGATCGAGGACACAGCGAACCTCACGGCTGACGAACTCCGCTGGGTCGCTCGCCGTCTCATCGAGAGCCTGGGCGACGTGCTGAACATCGCCGAGAGCCGGGGCCAGCGCATCCCGCCCTACGAAGGCGACGACTCCGACGACGAGGCGGATGCCACAGCCATCAGCGAGCCTCGCCCATAAGGGTCGACCACGGAGAGCCGTCACACCCCTACGGGTGGCTCTCCGTGGTTCGTAGCGCCGTCCCCGTCAGCAACACCACGGCGCACCCGAGGAGTTCGGACGACCCGCGAGCGCTTCGACCACAGCAACTGCGCGCACCCCAAGACCAAGGCCGGACGCACCGCGTGCCGTAAGGAACTGCGCGCCGCCGCTGAGCCGGTGCAGGCGGCAGAGGCAGCAACTCCCAAGCCGGGCACCACTACCGCCGCGAAGAGGTCGCCGACCAAGCCCGCTGCCGCTCCGGCCGCGATGAAGTCGCCCACTCGTGCGACGGCAGCGAAGAAGACCACCGCTCCCGCCAAGCCCGCTGAGACCAAGTAACCCGCTCAGCACCACCCCAGCAGAGAGCCCCTGACTTTCGAGTCGGGGGCTTTCTCGCGTTCTCGTGCGTCTGCGAGCGAGCGCCACGCGCCCTCTTGCTCCCAAACGGCGCTCAAGAGCCCCCGGGCGCTGAGAGCATGAGCGCGTCTCTCCTTTCGCTCGAACTCGGCAGATCCGAGTCCTGCCGGGGGCGCCCACTCTGCGGTTACCGCTTCCGGCACCGTGCATGCCCTCCTGCCCCGTACCGTCCTCTCGCGCGGGCCGGGCTGCGTCAGGGCAGCGGTCCGATCACTAAGCCCTTCACAGGATCGCCCACAAATGAGTGGTTACGGCCAAAAGGTGGGTTCACTGGTAATTATGGACTGGTTCGCCGTCGTTCCATTCGTCCCGGAGCCGTCCATGCTTACCACCCTCACCATCGCCCAGGACTCACCGAACGCACAGGGACACGAGCCTGTTCCTCCTGCGCCGGAGCAGGTGGAGGAACGGAGCCTCGTTTTCGAGGGTTTCGCGTACACGTGCCGGATCGTCCATCAGGACGCTCCTCAGACAGCGCCGTTGGTACTACTGGGCGGCTCGTCACAGGACAAGTACTCCTGGCAAGGTCACGAGAAGTGGCTGGCGCCGCTGTGCACGTTGATTACGGTGGATCTTCCCGGTTACGGCACCGCGGACTTTCTGCCCGCCCGGTACGACATCGACTTCCTCGCCTCCGCAGTCAGGCACATGCTGGTGGAAATCGAGGTGCCGCGGGTGAATCTCTTCGGCGGCTGCTTCGGTGAGGTCGTCGGCCTCCGCTTCGCGCAGCTCTACCCCGAGTTCGTCAGTCGCATCGTCTTCTGCGGTGCGGCCAAGCGCCTTCCCGAGACCTACACCGACGCCGTACCGCGCCTGTCGCGCGCGCTCGAACTCGGTGGGATCGAAGAAGCCGCCAACGGGCTGGTGCAGTTGTTCATGTCGAACCCGAGCGCCGGACGGGTGCGCAAGCACGCGGTCGTGGCACGTCTTCTCATGCGGCAGTTCATGAACCAGACGCCGGATGAGATCACGAAGGCGGTCGAGCACAACACAAGGCTAATGACGCACGGTTGCTACCAGCCGCTGCCCGTCCCCGACGTGCCGTCCCTGGTGTTCACCGGAGAGTACGACACCCTGTGCACCCCGCAGATGGGCCGCGAGCTCGCCGCGACGATGCCCGCAGCGCGGTTCACGACCATCAGGGAGGCCGACCACCTGGTCACGGTCGAACGCAGGCAGGAGTCCGCGGACCTGATCGGCCGGTTCTGCACGGACAACCCCATCGATGACCTGCCGTACTGCACCCCGGTGGAGTCGCCGCTCGTGGGCCGGGAACACGCCGCAACGGTCACATTGTGAGTGGAGCCGGGCCAACCGGCGAAGCCGGCCCGTGGCAGACGGCCGAACGGGGCGGTAAGGATCTGGACGTTCGTGCCGTGGCGCTTGTGGGGAAACCGTTCCGCAGTCCGGTCGGCTCCCTCGGGTCACGGCAGCACAGCTCCGCGTTCCGCGTCCATGGCGCTGCCGTACAACGCCAGATGGCCGGCCCCGGAAATCCGGGGCCGGCCATCTGACTTTTCGAGTAGCCGCTACCGATGACGCTGCGGCGGGAGCCAGGCGTAGTTCATCAGGAATCACGGCCGCGTCGAGCGGGCGCCATCGCCTCGGTCGGGTCAGGGGTGGTGAATGGAGCAGTCGACCGTGCTGTTCCCCTTGACCGCACAGCCTTCACGCGCGACCACAACATGGACGTGCTTACCGTTTTCAGTGGTGTACCGATATTCGCGCTTCTGCCCGCAGTGCCCGTCGCTGGCCTTCTCGTCACAGACGGGGATGTCGAAAGCCTGAGCCTGGGCGGTGCCGAGCCCCATCAGAACCGAGCCTCCCAGGAATCCCGCCACCACTGCGATCTTCTTCAAATTCTGCATCCGCTTTGTCCTTTGCGGTAGGTCCCCCCAGGCGCTGGGCGTCTCGACGCGTGCGGCCAATGCCTGCGTGCCCCTGGAAGAGGTGGCGCGAGATCAACGCTCGGGATTGTGAGAAAGGTTGGGGAAAGGCCCCGGGGCTGGCCCCGGGACCTGTCCTCATTCGTCTACTCGGGGGTCAGCCCGTGAAACCCTTGGTGGAGCAGTCAACCTTGTGACCCGTCTCGTTCTCCTGGGTCCCGTGGTCACCCTCGTTGCCGAAGGTCAGGAGGCCACCGACGACGCCGTTCAGGACGCCGACGTTGCCGATAAGCTGGTTCGTGTCACCGTAGACGTAGCAGCCGCCGCCCTTGACGTCGAACTTCGCGTCACCGCCGTCGGCCATCGCGGTCCCAGCGCCGAGGGCGCTGACACTGCCGAGCATCGCGACGACGAGGGCAGCCTTCTGGATCTTGCGCATTACCTCTCCGTTCCCTTCGATCGGACACAGCCCGTAGCGAGCTGGTCACTTACAGTCCATACTCTAGACGACACCTCAGGGCTTTCGCGCGACGAAACACCCGACTTCGTAAATTTTCTACGAATGAGGCGTTGTTGGGCTGTTGCGGAGGAATCAGGCGGCGGAGTCCGGTGTGTCGGACTTGGCCGGCTCACGCGTACCGGTAGATCCGGTCGACGTCCTCCAGCTCGCCCGGTGTCACGTCCCACGGCGGCAGCTTCTCGCGCCGTGCCACGACCCGGCCGTGCTGATCGTCGTCGCGACCCGGCGGTGTCGCGGGACGGTAGGCGGCGCCGCGGTGCCGGCGCTGCCAGCGGTACCACTGCAGGTCGACGAAAGCGTGGTGCAGCCAGAAGACGGGGTCGTTGACGGAGGCGACTCCGAGCATCACTCCGCCGACCCAGCGGTGCACCCGGTTGTGGTTGCGCCATGAGGCGCTGCCCCGGCCGGTGCCCCAGCCCTCGAGCTTGTTGCGGAAGCCTCGGGTGACCGTCGAGTCCCAGGGCGAGACGTCGTAGGCGGGGTCCTTCAGCGCCCACTCCAGATCACTCTTCGTGGGCAGGTCGATCGGGGCGCCTCGGCGGCCGAGGTCACGAGTGAGGAACTCGCCTTCGGTCACGCCCACTCCGATGGTCCAGTTGCCCTCCCGGTGGGCGAACGGACCCGTTGTCACCTGGAGGTCGGAGCGGCGCCCGTTGCCGCCGAGGAGATCCGCCGTCCACGGAGCGGAGGTCGTCGTGCGATCGCGGGTCCAGTCCCAGTACGGGACGGTCACCGAGGAATCCACCCGGCGCAGAGCGTTCTCCAGGTCGAGCAGGAACCGGCGGAGCCAAGGCAGGAAGGACGGCGCCATGTGCGCCGTGCGCAGACCGCGCTCGCCGTCGGAGGAGTAGTAGTCGAGGTGCATCCGCACGAACTCGTCGTACTCGCCGCGCCGTTTGAGCTCCAGCAGCGCCTTGACGAATCGGCGCTTCTCGGCGGCCGTGAGCGTGCCGGCGTCCTTACGCACGTAGGCCATGCCGCCCCCCCTCGTGCGGGTGTCCCTCGCCCAGCGGCGCCGGAACCGGGGCGGCACGCAGCCGCTGCCCCGGGCCGAGCGCTTCGACGGCGGCACGGGTGGTGTCGAGCGGTGTCGGGTACGAGCAGTAGTGGTCGACCATGCTCAGCCAGGTGCCGTCGGCACGGCGCATCAGATGCAGGGGCCGGCCGTCCACCGTGACGTGCCACCGGCCGTCCTCGGCCGAGCCGCTCGCGGGGGTCCGCACACCTCGGATGCGGCGGCCTCGGTAGGTCACGTCGAAGCCGGTGTCGCGCGGGACGTTGCCGGCCAGGGATCGAAGGCGGGGAGACAGGAAGGCCCCAAGCGCCGACGTCAGGGCGGCGGCGAGTGCGCAGGCGCGCAGACCGCGCGCCACGTCCCGCCGTGTGCTGCCCTCCGGCCCGGGCCGCGCGGGGCCCGATGCTTCGTCCGCGGCATCCATCGGTGCCCGGCCCATGCTGACGATCATGGTCCACTCCTCGCCCGTACGGTTGTCGGTAGCCGTAACCGGCGGACGCCTCGCGCGGTCACCGCCGCGCGGCCAAGGCGGTGATCACGGAGTGGGTGGCCACGCAAAGGGACGGCCCCCCGCATACACCCCGCGGCCGCGCCGT
>NZ_JBHXNW010000058.1:24156-39964 GCF_042717365.1 Streptomyces sp. NPDC058534 | reverse complement strand
CGGCAGACCCGCACGGGGTCCCCCGGCGGCGTGGAGGGGGAGGGGCCCCCCCCACGACAACCCCTGCTCCCCCCAGCCCGGGAGCGGCCGGTAGGGGCGCCGCGCGCGCGCCGGCCCCCCCCCCGGGCGGGCCGTCCCTTTGCGTGGGGCGTGGTCTCAGCCCCGCCGCGACGGCGCGCTGCGCTGCGAATCGGAGTTGTCCAGCGCGGTCGCGGCGTCCTTCACCCCGGTGAACAACGGGTTGTCCTGCCCGATGGCGACCATCTCCGTCGGCAGCTTCTGGTCGAGGACCGTCGCGCTCTGCACCGGAACCATCCTGTCGCCGGAGATCGGCAGCGCACCACCGGCACTGTCGGCGAACGCGGGCGCGGCGGCGCCGGCGGCGATCAAAGACCCGACGAGGACGGTGGCGACCTTCAAGGACTTCATCGTGTTCCTTTCCTCGGCAACGCAGTTTGCCGGAAGGGGAGTCTGTCGCCGTGTCCAACGATCCCCGTCCGGAGCGGAAACCGGAGTACCGAAGATTGACGAGTCCTCATATGAGATCTCCGAACGACCGGGCCGGGAGCGGGACGAGCGCTCAATGAGGTCGTGCGACGCTCACGGGACCTGCAGCTGGAGCGGCGTCAGCGGCGCGACCGCGGGGAGGGTGACGACCGGGGGCACAGGTGCCGGCGTCGACGGCACCGTGCTGGGCAGGGCCGGCAGGAGGGACACCTGCGGGTCGCTGCCGGTCAGCGCGTCGACGAGTTCGTCCACCTCGGCCAGCAGCTCGTCGAGCGACGAGGACACCTGGTCGGCGGTGTTCTCGTCCGCGGAGAGGAGCAGGTCGAGGAGGGCGTCGACGGCGTCCTGGACGTCGGCCAGCTCCTCGTCCGTGAGGTCGGCCTCGGTGACGACTAGCGAGGAGTCCGTCTCCAGGTCCGGGTCCAGGTCCAGACCCAGATCCAGATCCAGATCCAGGTCCAGATCCAGGTCCAGGTCCGGGTCCGCGTCCGGCTCCGGCTCCGGCTCCGGCGTGGTGGCCGGCGTCCCCCCGGCCGCGTTCTCCGCCTTCTTCAGGGCGTCCTTCGCGGCCTTGCCCAGCTTCTCGGCCTCGGTCCGGGGCAACTGGCCGTCGTCCGCGTTGATCACGGCGGTCAGCAGGTCGGCGACGGGGGTGAGTTCGGTCCCGCGGGCGTCGATGTTCCGGACCTGCACGAGAAGCGCGTCCACGTCGGCGCGCGGAGCGTGGCGCGCAACCGCACGGCCGCGCTCGGGGCCCGGGCCGGCCGCCACGGCCGCGGAGGCGGTGATCCCGGCAAGGAAGGCGGCACACAGCGCGCCGGATGTGATGCGCCGCGCAGACAGAGCAGGCATGGAGGTTCCTTTCGGTGGAGCTCGGAGCGTGAGCCCACCGTGAACGCGGCTGTGGAGCCCCGCAACCGGGCGGGCGTCGTCAGCGGTCCCGCCCTTCACCCTGCTGCCTCAACGCGCCTGATCACGCACGTCGCCAGGCCACCCGCGCGCCCGTCCCCGTTCGGCGGAACACGACGGCCGCGCCGGGCCGGCGTTCGTGCAGGTTGACCGGCCGAAGAGCCCTTCACGATTTCAACACACAAAGCAATATGTACCGAATTCAGGGAATTAGCCCCCTTGATGGCTAAAGTTACGAACCGCTTGGCACACCTCTACAGGCGGATGCAACGTGCTCGTACCGCTGCCCGCCATCACCTCCAGTTCCGAAAGGGCACCGACGGCCATGCGTCATTCCCTGGGTCGGCGGCTTCGCCGTGCGACGGTGGGCGTACTCGCCCTCACCACACTGTGGGCAGCCGCCGGCTCCCCCGCCGCGTCGACTGCGGCGCCCCCCACACCTGAGGCAGCCGGCCTCGCGTTCGCCCAGCGCTACACCGTGCTCCAGCACGGTGGCATCGTGCGCGCGGCCAACACGGCCATCACCTGCCGCGCGACCCGGACATCCTGCCCGGGCGTACAGTCGGGCGGCGCCGGAGTGAACGGCGACTTCGACATGTTCTACGTCGACGTCGACCGCGACCCGAACACCTACAACTCCTCCCGCGCGGAGGTCCGCCTGCCCGCCGGCTCCCGGGTGACGTACGCGCGCCTGTACTGGGGCGGCAACCTGCGTGTGGGCGAGCAGAAGCCCCTGGACGACAACGGACGGGTGCTGATCGCCGAGCCCGGCGGGGCGTACAAGGAACTCCTCGCGGACACGGTCGTCGGACACCGCGTGACCGACAGCGCGGACGCCTTCCAGGCCTCGGCGGACGTGACGGCGCTGGTGCGGGACAGCGGGCCTGGCCTCTACACCGTGGCGCAGGTCAACGTGGCCATGGGCAGGTCGGCGGCCGGGGCATGGGGCGGCTGGACGTTGGTGGTGGCGTACGAGAACCCGGCGGAACCGCTGCGGCACCTCGCGCTCTGGGACGGCTTCGCACCGCTGCGGTCCGGCGCGGCGGAACTCCGGCTGCGCGGGGCGCGCTTCCCCGCGGGCGCGGGGGGCCGCGTGGGCATGGTGGCGTACGACGGCGACCGCGGGACCACCGGCGACTCACTCACTGTGACGACCGGGTCCGGCTCCCGTCCGCTCACCGGTCCCGCCAACCCCGCGGGCGACATCCTGAATTCCACCATCACCGGTCCCGGGGAGGCCTCCCCGACCCGGGTGCCGGCGTACGCCAACACCCTCGGCTACGACTCCGACGTGTTCGACATCGGCGGCGGACTGCCGAAATCCGGTGACGAAGCGGTCCTCCAGCTCGCCTCCGGTCGCGGGGCGGCGTGGGCGGGCGTGCTCTTCGCCGCGGTCGACGCCCGACCGTGAACGCGTCGGACTCCGTCCCCAGCGCCTTCCTGAGCGAGGAAACCGTGTCCGTTCTCGCGCCGCCCTCCGGCCGTCGGCCTCGGGTCCTGCACATCACCCAGCCGGTGGTCGGCGGGGTCGCGCACGTGGTGACGGACCTGGTCCGGGAACAACTCGCCCATGGCCTGGACGTCACCGCGGTCTGCCCCGACAGCGCGCTCACCGTCCGGCTGCGAGCACTCGGCGCGCGGGTACGCGGCTGGCAGTCGACACGGTCGCCGGGTCCGTCGCTCGTACGGGAGGTACGGCAGCTCGCACGGCTGATCGACGAAGTGCGCCCCGATCTGGTGCACGCGCACAGCGCGAAGGCCGGACTCGCCGGGCGGCTCGCGGTGCGCGGGCGGATTCCGACGGTCTTCCAGCCACACGCCTGGTCGTTCGAGGCGGTCGGCGGGGGCACCGCCGCCCTCGCGCTCAGGTGGGAGCGATGGGGGGCCCGTTGGGCCACGCGGGTGCTGTGCGTGAGCGAGGCCGAACGTGCGACCGGCGTGGACGCCGGGATCGCCGGCACGTGGGCCGTCGTCCCCAACGGCGTCGATCCCCAGCACTACCACCCGGCCGCCGTCGCCACCGTACGGGCCGGTCTCGCACCGCTCGCCGGTGTCCACCCGGCGGCGCCGCTCGCGGTCTGTGTGGGACGGCTTTGCCGGCAGAAGGGGCAGGACGTTCTGCTGCGCGCGTGGGAGGCCGTCCTGCACAGGGTGCCCGACGCCCGCCTGGTCCTCGTCGGCGACGGGCCGGACCGCGACCGGCTGAGGGAGGACGCCCCCGAGTCCGTGCTGTTCGTGGGAGCCGTCACCGACGCCACACTCTGGTACCAGGCCGCCGATCTCGTCGTCCTGCCGTCCCGCTGGGAGGGCATGGCGCTGGCCCCGCTGGAGGCGATGGCCTGCGGACGGCCGGTGGTGGTCACGGACGTCGACGGTGCTCGCGAGAGCCTGCCCCCGTCTCTCACCTCCCTCTGCCTGGTCAGGCCGGAGGACCCGGCGGAACTGGCCCAGACCGTCGCCGAACTGTTGCTCGACCCGCTGCTGCGCGAGTTCCTGGGCAAAAGGGGCCGCCGGCACGTGCTGTCCCGCCACGACGTACGGCACACCGCCGAGGCGGTCGCGGACGTCTACCACGATCTGCTCGGCACGTGGCCCGCCACGCCGCCGGCGCCCCCGTCCCCAACGGTCGAGCGCGCCACGCTCCCCGGCGCCGAGCACGGCGGGCCGTTCCACGCGGGCTGCGCCCCAGAGGCGAACCGGACCACACAGCACGTCGAGCCCACCGAGCAGAGGGAGTCCCTTCAGCCGTGACTGCCGAACGAACCGTGCCCTCCCCCGGCGTAAGCCCACGGGACCACGGATTCCCACCCGTTTCCGTCATGCCGCAGTCCGGCACCACCGCCGGCTACAAGGTCCGCGCCCCGCGGCCCCGCGCCCGGACGACTTCACCGCTCGCGCTGATCGTCGCGGACGGCGCCGCCGCCCTGCTGGGCGCGTCGGCGCTCACCGCCGTCCAGCGCCACCCGCTGCTCATCGCTCTGCTGGTCGTGGCATCGCTGCTGCTGCGTCCGCGCGGCAGCCGGCCGCCGAGACCGGGGCTGCTGGAGGAACTGCCCGCCGTGTGTGGCCGCGTCGCCGTCGCCTGGCCGGCGTCCGCCGCGCTCTGGGCCGCGTACCGGCCCGAGCACGCGCTGTCCGCCGGCACCGTGCTGACGGGCTTCGCCCTGCAGGCGGCGGCAGCCTGTGCGCTGCGCGCGGTCGCGCACGGACGAGGACGTGCCGCCCTGCTGCGCCATCCGCACGTCGCGCTCGTCGTCGGCCCGGCCGGGACCGCGCAGCGTGTCACCGCCGCCCTGCTGCGCCATCCGTCATGCGGCGTGCGGCCGGTGGGGATCGTCACCGGGCAGCCTGACGGCACCGAGGGAGTCCCGGTGCTGCGGACCGGCGAGGAGGTCGAACGGGCGGTCATCCAGAACGGGGTACGGGCCGTGCTGACCGTCCACCCGTCGGTACGCGCCGAACAGGGCCCGCTGCTGCGCGCACTGGCCGAGTCGGGCTGCGCCGTCTGGGAGGTCGACGCCGACTCCCCGTCGTACGCCGCGAAGGAACGCCTGGCCGGGTTCCCCTGCCACCGTCTGGACCTCTCCCCACAACGGCCTGGCGGCACGGGCAAGCGGATGCTCGACATCCTCGTGTCGGGGACCCTCCTGGTGATGGTCAGCCCGCTGCTGCTCGCGTGTGCGACAGCACTGCGACTCGTGGACGGTCCGGGCGTGGTGTTCCGGCAGGAGCGCATCGGCAGGGACGGGAAACCGTTCACCCTGCTGAAGTTCCGTACCTACCGGCCGGCCGACCACCACGAGTCGGCGACCCGGTGGAGCGTCGCCGACGAGAACGAGATGCGCTGGTTCTGCCGCATGTTGCGCCGCACCTCGCTCGACGAGCTGCTCCAGCTGTGGAACGTGCTCCGGGGCGACATGAGTCTGGTCGGACCGCGACCCGAACGCCCCTACTTCGTGACGCAGTTCAGTCATACCCATCCCGGCTACGGGGCTCGTCACCGGATGCGGACCGGCATCACCGGCCTCGCCCAGATCCACGGGCTGCGCGGCGACACCTCGATCGAGGACCGATGCCGGTTCGACAACGCCTACATCGACGACTGGTCGCTGTGGCAGGACATCTGCATCCTGGCGCGCACCGCGGCCATGCTGGTCCGTCCGACGGGGAGCTGACAGACGTGAGCCACGCCCCCGCCCACGCACTGCTCCCGCGCCGGGCCGCCGCGCTGGTGCCGGTCCTGCCCATGGTGGCGGTGGTCGCCCTGCTGGGCCTGCCCCCCGCGGGCGACGGTGCGGGGCTCGCCGACGTCGTCTCCGGGCTGGTGGTGGCGTACTGCGTGATCCGGCTGCTGCGTGAGCGGCGGCGCCCGCTGTCGACCGCCGCCGCCCTGGTACTGGGCCTGCCGGTGGTGGGGATCGCGTTCGCCGCGCTGGGGGCGTCCGGGCCGACGGCCGGGCTCGCCGGCATGGGCCGCTATCTGCAGGTCTTCGTCCTCGTCCCGGCGGCCGTGCTGATGCTGGTCCGCCACCGGGCCGACTTCCGGGTGCTGGCCTGGTCGTTCGTGGGGCTCGCACTGTGGCAGGGCGCCATCGGCCTGCACCAGTACGCCACCCGAACCGGCGCCTCCTACCAGGGCGAGGACATCCGTGCGGTCGGCACCTTCGGGGCGCACGACGTGATGGGCATGGCGTCGGTGGTCTCCCTCGGGGTGGTGTGCGCGGTCGGGATCGCGCTGGGCCGGACACCGGTGTGGCAGCGGGCGACCGCCGCGGGCTGCGCCCTGGCGCTGCTGGCGCCACTCGCGGTCTCCTTCAGCCGGGGCGCCTGGATCGCGACCGCCCTGACGTGTGCGGTGCAACTGGCGCTGGCCGGGCTGCGGCGCGCGCTGAAGGCGGCCGCCGCCGTGGGCGCCGCGGGAGTGATCCTCATGGGCGGGTTCGGAGTGGGCACGACGCAGCTTCAGGAGCGGATCGACAGCATCGCGCAGGTCACCGACTCCCCCGACCAGTCCGTCACCGACCGGTACACCTTGTGGGCGTCGGCCACCGGCATGTGGCGCGAACACCCGCTGACCGGCGTGGGCCTGAAGGGCTTTCCCGCGTACCGTGACAAACACGCCACGCTGGCCCTGTCGTCGGGCAGTGACATCGAGGGCACCGGAGTGGAGTTCCAGCGGCAGGCGCTGCTGTCACCGCACAGCATGTACCTGCTGGTGCTGAGTGAGCAGGGCCTGATCGGACTGCTCACGCTCGCCGGAAGCTGGCTGGCGCTGCTGGTGTGCGCGGTGCGGAGACTGCTGCGTGTCCGCCGCCGCGGACCGGGTCTCGACTGCGCGCTCGTCGCCTGCGGGCTGCTGGTCTGGCTGCTGACCGACTTCGTGTACGGCGACATCGGCGGCCCCTCGACCGTACTGACCGCCATGGGCCTGGGGCTCGCGGCGTGGTGGGCGCTGGCCGGCCGCGGGCGGCGGGGCGTCGTACCCCGCCGCGGGGTACCGGAGCGCGTCGAGGAGGCAGCGGCGCGATGACCATGGTGCCTGCTCAGACCCCGGGCCCCGGGACCGACGCGGAGTCGGCCCTGCCCGCTGCGCGTGGGGCCACGTCGGCCGGTGCCCTCCCCGAGCCGGCTCCGGCGCCCGCCGCGGTCTCGGGCTCGGTCTCCGGGAAGTTCCTCGCCCGGGCCGCCCTCGTCACGGCGTCGCTGTCCATCGCGGGCTCGCTGCTCGGTCTGGTGCGTGACCGGTCACTGGCACAGCTGTTCGGCGCCGGGAGCGACACGGACGCCTTCCTCGTCGCGTGGACCGTGCCGGAGCTGGCCGCCACGCTGCTGATCGAGGACGGGCTGGCGCTGGTGCTGATCCCGGCGTTCAGCCTGGCACTGGCCCGCCGCGCGCGGGGCGTCGCGGGCGACCCGGTCCGGGCCCTGGTCGCCGCCACCCTGCCCCGTCTCTGTCTCGCCTTCGCCGCGGTGGCCGTACTGGTCGCCGGTACGGCTCCCTACCTGGTCCAGGCCTTGGCGCCCGGCCTGGCCGATCCCGGTCTCGCCGTCGACTGCACCCGGCTCACGGCGATCAGTCTGCTGGCCTTCGGGGTGGCCGGGTACTGCAGTGCCGCTCTGCGGGCGCACCGCCGCTTCTTCACCCCCGCGGCGATCTACGTCGCCTACAACACGGGCATCATCGCGGCGATGTTCCTGCTCGGTGGCCGGTGGGGCGTGCGTTCGGCCGCTGTCGGGGTCGCCGTGGGCGGCTGTCTCATGGTGGCGGTGCAAGTGCCGTCGCTGTGGCGGCAACTGACCTCACGCGTCCCCGCCCCCGTCGAGCCCGGCTTCGGGATCGACTCCGGACAGCGCTCGATGCGTCCCGCCCTGATCGCCGCCGTGCTGCTGTTCGCCCTGTGCCGGCAGTCCCAGATCCTCGTCGAGCGCTTCCTGGCGTCCTCCCTGCCCGCCGGGGCCATCTCGCACCTGAACTACGCGCAGAAGGTGGCCCAGATCCCGATGACGCTGTCGCTGATGGTGTGCACCGTCACCTTCCCCGTGGTGGCGCGGGCGCTCGCGGACGGGGACACCGAGCGTGCCCGCGCCCGGGTGGAGCGGGACCTGGTGCTGGCCTCCTGTGTGGTGCTGCTGGGCATGTGCGCGGTGATCGCCTGTGCCCCGCAGATGATCGAACTGCTTTTTCAGCGGGGCGCCTTCACCACGTATGACACGGTGGCGACGACTCAGGTCATGCGCGTGTACGCGCTCGGGCTGCTGAGCCAGACCCTGGTGGGCGCCCTGATCCGCTCGTACTTCTCGGCCGGCCGGCCCAGCTGGTACCCGCTCGGCGTGATGGCCGTGGGCGTCGCCGTGACGACCTTGGCCGGTGCGGTGGCCGTACGCCCCTGGGGTGCGGCGGGGATCGCCACCGCCAACGCCCTGGGCATCACCGTCACGGCGGCCCTGCTGCTCACCGGCCTGCGAACGACCCGGCAGGGCAGCCCGCACAGTGTCTCGATCCACGTCCGGCAGGTCCTGGCCAAGCTGAGTACGCCCGTGCTCGCCGCCGTCGCCGCCACCGTGGCCGGGGCGTTCGTCGCGAGCCGGATTCCGTCTCCGGTGGGCGCACTTGCCGCCGGTTGCCTGACCGTGGCCACCGTCTTCCTCCCGCTCACCTGGGCCGCCCTCGGCGCCCCGGTCCTCCCGTCCAACCTGCGCTCCCTACGCGCCGTCACACGAAGGCTCACCCATGGCCGCTCCCGTTGAATCCGCAAAGTCCCGCGGGCTCCCCACCCCACGCCCCGGCCCGCTGCCGTGGGTGGCGATGTACCACTCGGTGGGCGACTGCTCGTTCGATCCGTACCGCATCACGGTCACGCCCGAGCGGCTCGGCATGCAGCTGGCCTGGCTGCACCGACGCGGGCTGCGCGGTGTGTCCGTGGCCGACCTGCTCGCCGCCCGCGCCCGGGGGGAGGCCCGGGACCTGGTCGGGCTCACCTTCGACGACGGGTACGCCGACTTCGTCACCGAGGCCCTGCCACTGCTGCGCCGTTGGAACTGCGGCGCCACTCTCTTCGTACTGCCCGGCCGGCTCGGCGGCGACAACGCCTGGGACCCGCTCGGCCCCCGCAAGCGGCTGCTGCGCGCGGAGGGCATCCGGGAGGCGGCAGCCGAGGGCATGGAGATCGGCTCACACGGGTTGACGCACGTCGACCTCACCCGGGCGGACGACGTCGCTCTCCAGGCCGAGGTCGCCGAAAGCCGCGCGATGCTGGCGGAGTTGACGGGTGCGCGGGTCGACGGATTCTGCTACCCGTACGGCACCGTCGACGCCCGCGCCGCCGAGGCCGTGCGGAAGGCGGGGTACGCCTACGCCTGCGCCATCGACCCCGGCCCGCTGACCGGCCCGCACGCGCTGCCCCGCGTCCACGTCGGCCAGAACGACACGGCCTGGCGGCTGTACCTCAAGCACCGTCTCCACCGGTTGCGCCGGCGCCCGGTGGAGGGCGTGTGAGATGAGGACCCTGCACATCATCACCGGCCTCGGGGTCGGCGGGGCGGAGCAGCAACTGCGCCTGATGCTGCGTCACCTGCCCGTCGAATGCGACGTCGTCACGCTCACCAACCCCGGTGCGGTCGCCGAGGGCCTCACCGCGGACGGTGTGCGCGTCGTCCATCTCGGCATGGGCGGCAACCGCGACCTGACCGCGCTGCCCCGGCTGGTCCGGGTCATCCGCGCCGGAGGCTACGACCTGGTGCACACGCACCTGTACCGGGCCTGCGTCTACGGCCGGCTCGCCGCCCGCGTCGCCGGGGTCCGGGCGGTCGTCGCGACCGAGCACTCCCTGGGTGAGTCGCAGATGGAGGGCCGCAGCCTGACGGCGGGGGTGCGCGGGCTGTACCTCGCCAGCGAGCGGCTGGGCTCCGCCACGGTCGCCGTCTCCTCAGCCGTGGCCGACCGCCTCAAGCGCTGGGGCGTGCCCGCGCCCCGTATCGAGGTCGTCCCGAACGGCATCGAGCTGGACCGCTTCCGTTTCGCTCCGGAACGACGGGCGCTCTCCCGTCGACGTCTCGGGCTGCCGGAGGGGGCTTTCGTCATCGGCGGCATCGGCCGGCTCACCCGGGGGAAGCGGTTCGACGTCCTCGTCCACGCGCTCACCCGGCTCCCGGACGACCACTGGCTGCTGCTGGTGGGCGGCGGACCCGAGGAGCACGTCCTGCGCCGGACGGCTCACCGGGCCGGCGTGGCCGACCGCGTCCTGTTCGCCGGCGAACGCCCCTACGTCCCCGACGGCTCCCCCGGCCCCGATCTGCCCTCGCTGGCCTCGGCCATGGACGTGTTCGCGTCCCCGTCCGCCGAAGAGGCCTTCGGTCTGGCCGCCGTGGAGGCGCTGGCGTCGGGACTGCCGGTGCTCTACGCCGCCTGCCCGGCGATCGACGACCTGCCGCCCTCGGCGACCGCCGGCACCCGGCGCGTGTGCGGCGGCCCCGAGGCGTATGCCCGGGCGATCACCGAGGTGCGCGCTGCGGCCCTTCGGCCCCGCACGGCCCCGGAAGCCGCACACCGCTACAGCATCACCCGCAGCACAGCCCGCCTCATGGACGTCTACACGGCAGCCGTCTCCCGCTCGCCGTCCTCCTCCTCACGCCTCGGAGCAAGCCCGTCATGACCGACACGCCACTCCATCCGCGCCGCCTGTCGCCCGCTCTGCTCAGAAGGCTGCCGTCCTGGTCCGCGCTCGCGGTCGGCACCCTGCTCGGCGCCCTCCTGGGCGGCGCGTACGGCATGCTCACACCCGCGACATACACGGCCACCAGCTATGTCGTCGCCGTACCCACCGACAAGTCCACCCCGGAGGCCGCCCGCGGCTTCGCGCAGGCGTACGGCCGGGTGGCCCAGCAGCTCGCGGTGCTCGGGGACGCACAGGTGTGGGCGGGCGTACCGGCGCGGACACTCCAGGACCGGGTGCGTACGGCGACCTCGCCGGACGCGCCGATGCTCGCGGTGTCGGCCACCTCCTCGCGGCCCGCCCTCGCAGTCGACATGGCCAACGCGGTCTCCCGCGCGCTGACCCAGCACGCGGACCACACCAAGGGCAGCACCCAGGTCCGGCTCGTGCAGTTCTCCCGTGCGATCAGGCCGAGCGAGCCGACGTCCGCGACATCGGCGGTGACCACACTGGTGGGGACGAGCGCGGGCGGGCTGCTGGGCGGGCTGGCCCTGCTGGCACGGCCAAGGCGGACCGGCCGTGACGAGGCCCCCGGTCCTGCCCCCTCGGTGCCCGGCCCGGCCACCGCCGCCGACGCGTCCGGACAGCGGTGACCACGGTGAGCTGGGCCGAACCCGTCGTCGACGAGAACGCCGCGCTACCACCAGTCGACGCGGAGGCAGAGCTTCCCTCCGAGCCAGTGCTCCACCCAGCTGCCGAGGTCCAGCGGCGTGCAGTTCTCCGGGGGTACGGGCGCGGTCGGCGTGGGCGTGGGCGTGGCTTCGGGCGTGGGTACGGGGGTCGTCCCGTCGGTGCGGCCGGAGAGAGCGGACCGGTAGACACGCGACGAGACCGGATTGTCGGCGCACTGCCACACACCGTGCGGGCAGTAGTCCGTCAGCGTGTTGTAGAGCGGTTTGTGCTCGTCGATCCAGGCGAGCATGCGCCGCATGTACTCGGGATTGTCACCGTTTCGGAAGAGCCCCCACTCGGGGTAGGAAATGGGTTTGCCGTGGGCCTTGGCGAAATCCACCTGCGCCTGGAGCCCGTAGGGCTCGTTCACCTGCCGGTCGAACGACACCCCGGCCGGCTGGTCGTAGGAATCCATGCCGATGATGTCGACCACGTCGTCCCCCGGGTAGCACTGCGTCCAGGGGACGGCGTCCCGGCCGCGGCTCGGCGTGAAATCGAACCGGAACTTCTGGCCCGGCACCGCACGCATGGTGGTGACGATCCTGCGCCAGTACTTCTTCCAGGACTCCGGGTCCGGTCCGCACCGGTGGGTGTACGTGGTGCCGTTCATCTCCCAGCCGGGCACGAGGACCGTGTCCGGGACCTTCAGCCTGACCAGCCGCTCGGCCAGGGCACGGAAGTGGTGGTCGAACTCCCCGGCCGCGCCACGCCGCAGCAGTTGGCGGACCTCGTCGTCGGGGACGCCCTCCTCGTTGCGCTCCTGCATGGGCACATTGAGGACGAGCATCCGGTCGTCCTTCTCGTTGCGCCAGTCCGCCCACGCCTCCAGGAACTGGATGTCGCCCTCGATGTCGCTCCAGTGGTTGCCGGGCAGGTAGGTGTGGCCCACGCGAAGCTCGGCACCTCCCAGCCAGTGGCTGAGCCGTTCCATGCGGGTGACACCACGGGCGTCGGACTTGAGGAAGGCGCCGAAGGCCGGAACCTCGCTTCCCGGCGCCGGCGTTTTGGCCGGGGGCGTCGTCGACGGCACGGGGGCGATCGGGCGCGGGTCGGCGGTGGATGCCGCCGGGTCCGGTGCCGGAGCGCGCGGACCGGTGACGCGCACCGCCTCCGCCCCCGAAGCGTGACCGGCCGCCAGTGCGGCCGAAACGACGACCGCTGCCGCGCCCACGGCCATCCTGCGCAAAGGGGTCCGTCTGTGCTCTGGGGCCATTTCTGCTCCTTCCCTAGCTCTCGTCCGCCTTCTGCCCCTGTTCTCGATATTGACGAACAGTCATATGAAGTCACGCACGGGAGATCCCACGCCGCCACTCCCCTTGGCGCTTTCGAGTGCCGCGCACGCCCGTGTGGGTGAGGCGATACGAAAGAAAGAGAGAGTCCGTGTCACCGCTCGACACCCGTGTCCCCGCCGTACTGCTGCGGATCGACGTGAATCCCTTCCACCACGGAACGCTGGGCGCCGTGCGTTCGCTCGGCAGGGCGGGAGTGGAGGTGCACGTCGTCGCCGACTCCGCGGACAGTCCTGTCCACAGGTCGCGTTACGTACGTCGGATGCATGCCCCACCGCCCCCGGGCTCGTCCGCGGATGAGATCCTCGCCGTGCTGCGCCGGGTGGCCTGCCAACTCGCCGCTCCCGCCGTCCTGGTCCCGATGGACGACGCGAGCGCCATCGCCGTGGGCCGCGTGCGGGCCGATCTCGCACCCTCCTACCTGCTGCCGGAGATGCCTGACACGCTGGCCGCCCGCGTCGCCGACAAGGCGGAGCTGGCCGCGGTGTGCGCGTCGGCGGATGTTCCGCATCCGCCGACCCTGATCCCGGACAGCCCGGAGCGGGCCGCCGCCGACGCACGGCGGCTGGGGCTGCCGGTGGTGGCGAAGTGGAGCCGGCCCTGGCTGTTGCCGACCGGCAGCGGGCTGCGCAGCACGCTCCTGGTGCGGTCGGCGCAGCGGGCCCGGGAGCTGTACCTGCGCAGCGAGGAGGCGGGCAGCCGGCTGCTGCTGCAGGCGTACCTGCCGCCGGGTCCTGACCGGGACTGGTTCTTCCACGGCTATGCCGACCGCTCGGGCACCGTGCGCGCGGGCGGACCGGGGCGCAAGCAACTGGCCTGGCCGCGTGGCGCGGGGCTGACCGCGGTGGGCTGCTGGACACCCAACCCGGGCGTGCGGGCGCTGGCTGAGCGGCTCACCGGCGAGCTGGGCTACCGGGGCGTCTTCGACCTGGACTTCCGTCGCTGCGGCACGACGGACCGCTACCACCTGCTCGACTTCAACCCGCGCCCCGGCGCTCAGTTCCGGCTCTTCGCGGACAGCGCGGGACTGGACGTCGTACGCGCCCTGCACCTGGACCTGACGGGCCGTCCGTTCCCGGACGGGGCCCCGAGGGCCGGGCGGACGTTCGTGGTGGAGAACTACGCGCCGCTGGCCGCGCTGCGTCCGGCGCGGGCCGGACGCGAACTCGCCTGGTACGCCCGGGACGACCGCGGTCCCGGACGGGCCATGTGGGCCCTGTGGTGCCGTCATGTGTCAGGCCGGCTGCGGGAACGACTGGGCACGCCGCCTGCGGCGCGGACGTCACACCTGATTCCCGGGGCGGCCTCGGCCTCCCCGGCCGACAAAGAGAAAGCGAGCAGTTGATGATGTACGACCTTCTGGTGGTGGGCGCGGGTCCGTACGGTCTGTCGATCGCGGCCCACGCCGCGGACGCCGGGCTGAGCCTGCGCGTGTTCGGCCGGCCCATGGCGTCCTGGCGGGACCATATGCCCGGCGGCATGTTCCTGAAGTCGGAGCCGTGGGCGTCCAACCTCTCCGACCCGCAGGGGCGCTGGCGCCTGGACACCTACTGCGCGGAGCGGGGGCTGACGGCACGCCACGCGGAGCCGATCCCGGTGGAGGAGTTCGCGGCGTACGGCCTGTGGTTCGCGCGTCACGCCGTGCCGGCGGTGGACGAGCGCACGGTGACCCGGGTGGCGGCCGTCCCCGGCGGCTTCACGGTGGCCACCGAGGACGACGAGGTGGTGCACGCGCGGACGGTGGCCCTGGCGGTCGGTGTGATGCCGTTCATCGAGGTGCCGCCCACGTTGCGCGGACTGCATCCCTCACTGGTGACGCACAGCAGCCATCACAGTGACCTCGCTCCCTTCCGCGGCAAGGACGTGACGGTGATCGGCGGCGGCCAGGCGGCGCTGGAGACCGCTGCGCTCCTCGCCGAACAGGGCACCCGCGTGAGGGTACTGGCACGCGCGGAACGGCTGCGGTGGAACGACGTGCCGCCGCCCTGGGAGCGTCCCTGGTGGCAGTCGGTCCGTTCCCCGCACAGCGGCCTCGGTCCAGGCTGGCGGAACTGGTTCTACTCCGAGCGCCCCGGGCTCTTCAGGAGTCTGCCGCAGGCGACCCGGGCCCGCATCGCCGCCACGGCACTGGGACCGGCGGGTGCGTGGTGGGTGCGGGACCGCGTGGAGCGGGCGGTGGAGCTGCTGCCGGGGCACAGGGTCACCACGGCCTGTGCGGTGCCGGGCGGCCTACGGCTGGAAACGGTGAACCGCGAGGGCGTCCTGCGCACCCTGGAGACCGAACACGTCGTCGCCGCCACGGGGTTCCGGCCGCGCTGCAACCGGATGGGAATGCTCTCCACCGAGCTGTGCGGGACGCTGGCGGCCCTGCCCGACGGCTCTCCGGCGACGGGGCACGACTTCGAGTCCTCGCACCACGGCCTGTTCCTCGCGGGTCTGGTGACCGCCTCCGGCTTCGGCCCGGCCATGCGTTTCGTCCAGGGCGCGACGTTCACGGCGGAGACCCTCGTCCGGGGCGTACGTCGCCGGCTCAGGGCGACCCCGCCGCGCGGCACGGTCCCCGTTCCGGGGGCCGGCAGCCGAAGCGGGTCGCCCGCGCCGCTGAGCCGCTGACAGTCGCCTCGGCGACCGCGACGGCCCTCGCCGACGCCATGTCCCATACAGCAATACGGCCCCCGGACCGGCTCGGCCACGTCGTGCGGTGGCTCGGGTCGGTCCGGGGGCGTACCGGGCAGAGTGGTTCCGGGTGCCAGGCGCGTTCGCGTCCGGCACCCGGGAGCCGCTACCGCTGGGCGGCTCGGCCGCGGCGGTACAGCAGCGCCCCGCCCACCAGCAGTGCGACACCACCGGCCGAGGCCGCGAGCGTGCCCGCACTACCGGTCTCGGCCAGCTGGGGTGTCCTGCCGGGCTCCTCGTGGGCGACCGGAACCGGCTTCACGGTGCCGCGCGTGGGAGGAGCTGCCGGCGTGCTGGTGGACGGCGGCGTGGAGGTGGACGGCGGCGTGTAGGTCGACGGGGGCGTGTCGTCCTCGGGGCCGGATTCCGGGGCGTCGTGTCCGGGCTCGGGGGACCAGATCGTCGCGTTGTCGCAGGAGCCGCCGGTCGCGCGGTTGAGCACGCCGACCACGTCGCCGGTGTTGCCGCACACGTTCACGGGCACCGACACCGGCACCGACACGTTGTTCCCGGCCAGCAGACGGGAGGACTCCTCACTCGTTT
>NZ_JBHXNW010000058.1:10351-24058 GCF_042717365.1 Streptomyces sp. NPDC058534 | reverse complement strand
TCCCACCGCCTCGGCACCGCCGGAATGACGGTCCGAACCGTGCCCGTACGAGACGTTGTCGCAGGAGCCGCCGGTCGCGCGGTTGAGCACCCCGACCACGTCGCCGGTGTTGCCGCACACGTTCACCGGCGCCGACACCGGCACCGACACGTTGTTCCCGGCCAGCAGACGGGAGGACTCCTCACTCGTTCCCACCGCCTCGGCACCGCCGGAATGACGGTCCGAACCGTGCCCGTACGAGACGTTGTCGCAGGAGCCGCCGGTCGCGCGGTTGAGCACCCCGATCACGCCGATGGTGTTGCCGCACACGTTCACGGGCACCGACACCGGCACCGATACGTTGTTCCCGGCCAGCGGACCGGAGGAGTCCTCGGTGGCTGCCACCGCGGTCGAGTCGGCAAGGGCGGGGGTTCCGGACAGGGACAGAATGCCCGTGGCGGCGGCCGCCGCGAACACTCCCCTGCTCAGGGTCTGTCGCAATGTGCTGATCTTCCTGCTCGAAGAAGTGGGAAAGCCGACCCTGGAACGGAGACCGAAGTCCAAGGCCGACCATGACATAGCCGGAAGGCCGGTGCGGGCGCCTCGCCCGTCCGCTTTGCGTCACTACACGACCGTGCGAGCCGTAAAACTTGAGCACCGCACGTTCCTTTCTCGTGGCATCGCAGCCCTACTGCTCCATCAACCCGACGGACGAGCATCGGTTGCGCAAGTTCACCCGGTTGGACCGCCAAGTGTTCGGTTGGCGGTGCATCGGCGGCCCGCCCGTTTCGCATCCCGCCCGGATCAACGCCCCGCCGCGTACAACGTCTCGATCTCCTCCGCGTAAGCCGCCACCGCCGCGTGCCGCTTCACCTTCAGCGACGGGGTCAGCAGCCCGTTCTCCTCGGTGAACTCGCCCTCGACCAACCGGAAGGCGCGGATCGACTCGGCGCGGGAGACCGCCGCGTTGGCGTGGTCCACGGCCTTCTGGACGTCGGCCCGCATCCTCTCGTCGCGTACGACCTCGGACCTCGGGGTGTCGGCGGGCAGCTTCCGGACCGACAGCCAGTGGGCGACGGCGTCCGGGTCGAGGGTGATCAGGGCACCGACGAAGGGGCGGTTGTCGCCGACGACGAGGCACTGCGCGACGGGCGGGCGGCTGCGCAGGCGGTCCTCCAGGACGGCCGGGGAGACGTTCTTGCCGCCGGAGGTGACCAGCAGGTCCTTCTTGCGGCCGGTGATGGTGAGGTAGCCGTCGTCGTCGAGGGCGCCGAGGTCGCCGGTGGCGAACCAGCCGTCGGTGAGGACGGCGTCGGTAGCCTCCCGGTCGCCCCGGTAGGCGCCGAAGACGATGCCGCCCTTGACCAGCACCTCGCCGTCGTCCGCGATGCGCACGGCGGTGCCGGGGACCGGCGGGCCGACGGTGCCGGGGCGGGGGCCGAGCGGCGGGACGATGGTGGCGGCGGCGGTGGTCTCGGTGAGGCCGTAGCCCTCGTAGACCATGATTCCGGCGGCGTAGAAGAAGAGGTTGAGGTCGCGGTCGAGGGGGGAGCCGCCGCTGATGGCGTAGCGCATCCGGCCGCCCAGTTCGGCCCGCACCCGCCGGTAGACCAGCAGGTCGTACAGGGCCCAGCCGGCCCACAGGCCGGGGGCGGGGCCCTTGCCGCGGCCGAGGAAGCGTTCCAGGTGGGCGCCGCCGAAGCGGACGGCGAGGCGGTGGGCGCGCTCGAAGGAGGCGCCGCGGCCGATCTTCTCGGCGGTCGCCCGGCCGGTGTCGTGGATCTTCTCGAAGAGGTACGGGACGCCGACCAGGAAGGTGGGGCGGAACGACTTGAGCGCGGGGCGCAGTTCGTCGGGCTTGATGCTCGGGAAGTGGCCGATCTCGATGCGGGCCAGCAGGCAGGCGATCTGGATGGTGCGACCCAGGATGTGGGCGAGCGGCAGGAAGAGGAGCGTCGAGGCGGCCTGGCCGGTGACCTCCTTGAAGATCGGGTGCAGCAGCTCGACCGTGTTGGCGGCCTCGGCGTGCAGGTTGGCGTGGGTGAGGACGCAGCCCTTGGGGCGGCCGGTGGTGCCGGAGGTGTAGCAGACGGTCGCCACCGTGTCCGGAGCCAGGGCGCTGCGGCGCTTGGTGACCTCCTCGTCGCTCACGCCCAGGCCCAGGGCGGTGAGGTCGGCGAGCGCGCCGGCGTCGAGTTCCCAGGCGCGCGGGCGCTCGGGGTGGGCGGCGGTGCCGGCCAGGGCCGTGGCGGTGTTGGCGGCGGTCTCGGTGACGAGGTGCCGGGCGCCGGAGTCGCGGACGATCCACTCGACCTGGTCGGCGGAGGAGGTGGCGTAGACGGGAACGGTCTGACCGCCGGCCGCCCAGATCGCGAAGTCCAGGACGGTCCACTCGTAGCGGGTGCGGGACATGACGGCGACCCGCCCGCCGGGTTCCAGGCCGGCCGCGATCAGGCCCTTGGCCACGGCGGTCACCTCACGGGCGAACCCGGCCGCGGTGACGGGCCGCCAGACGCCGTCCACCTCGCGGCGCAGGACCACCGCGTCGGGGGCCTCGGCCGCGTTGGTGAACGGGATGTCGGCGGTGCTGCCCGTGGTGGGGCGGGGCGCGAGGGGTGCGGTGCGGGCCTCGCGGACGGCGCCGTAGGCGTCCCTGACGGTCTCGGTGCTCGCGCGGGACACCAGGTCACCGCGGTGTCTCGCCCGTTCCAGGTCCTTGCGTACGCCCATGTCGGCTCCCGGTCGCTGATCGGCTGGGGTTGTGTCGTGCGCACCCACACTTGCTTACTCCTGAGTAAACTTACTCAGGAGTAAGCGTAGGTCAATGGGTACGGGCGGACCCAGGCGGCTCAGGTCAGCCGGTTCGCCGTGCCGATCGCCTCGGCCAGCCGCCGGACGTCCTCGTCCTTGGTGCGGCCGGCCAGGGAGTCGGCGCGCTCGGCGAGTTCGCCGAGGCCCGGCGCGCCCGGCAAGGAGCCGTGGCGGGTGTCGCCGGCGTCGTGGGAGGGCGAGGAGGAGCGGAGCGCGTCGGCGAAGTAGGCGGCGGTCGCGGTGACCCGCAGGCCGCGGTCCGCCTCCCAGACCGAGTCGCCGAGGGCGTCGGTCTCCACGTCGCCGGACTCCTCGTGCGGGGTGCGGCTGCCGGGGTCGAGCCAGCGGACGGTGGCCGTCGCGAGGTGCCCGTCGGCGCCGGGCCGGGTGCGCACGGCGTACAGCGCGGTGACGGTGTGGCCGGGGCCGACCTCGCCGCCGTCGACGCGGTCGTCGCGGAAGTCCTCGTCGGCGACCTGCCGGTTGTCGTAGCCGACGAGGCGGAACTCGGCGACCGTCTCCGGGTCGAAGGCGACCTGGGCCTTGGCGTCGCGGGCGGTCAGCTCGATGTGGCGCGGGAGCTGCTCGCAGAAGACCTCGCGGGCGTCCTCGGTGTCCGACACGTACGTGGTGTGGCCGTCGCCCTTGTCGGCGAGGCGTTCCATCAGGGCGTCGCCGTAGTCGCTGCCGACGCCGACTCCGAAGAGGGTGATGCCGTGCTCGCGGCGCTCGTCCGCGATGCGTTCGAGGATGGTGTCCGCGTCGGTGTCGCCGGTGTTGGCGAGGGCGTCGGAGACGAGGACGACGCGGCTGGTGGCGCCCTCGCGGCGGCCCTCGACGGCGGTGTCGTAGCCGGTCTCGACGCCCGCGCCGAGGTTGGTGGACTCGGTCGGCTCCAGGCTGTCGATCGCGTCGTGGACCCGGCCGCGGTGATCGCCGAGCCGGGTCATCGGCAGCACCGTCTCGGCCTCGTCGCTGAAGGTGACCAGCGCGACCGAGTCGTCGTCGCGCAGCTGGTCGGTCATGGTGCCGAGGGACTCCTGGGCGAGGTCCAGGCGGCCGGGCTCGCCCATCGAGCCCGAGACGTCGATGACGAACGTCAGGGCGGCCGGCGGGCGTTCGCCGCGCTGCTCGGCGGTGCGGGTGGCGAGGCCCACGCGGACCAGCGACCAGTCCTCCGCGTCGGTGCGGGCGCCGTCCACGCTCACCGTGAAGCCGTCGCCGTCGGGACGGTCGTAGTCCTGGCGGAAGCTGTTGACGAACTCCTCGGGGCGGACCGTCGACGGGTCGGGCAGCCGGCCCTCGGAGAGGGTGCGGCGGGCGTAGCCGTAGGAGGCGGTGTCGACGTCGAGGGCGAAGGTGGAGAGGTGGTCCGGGTCGGGGGCGATCTCGCGGGAGTCGCCGTTCTTCTCCCCTTCGCCGGTGCTCGTGCCGCCGTCGTAGCGCTGCTCCCCCTCGCCGCGCGGGCGGTCGGGTGCGGGTGCGTAGCCGCCGCCCCGGGAGTCGGCGGCGGTGTCCTTCGCGCCCTGGGCCGCGTCGTCCCCTCCCCCGCAGCCGGTGAGCAGCAGGCCGCCCGCCGCCGTGAGCGCGAGCAGCGCGCCGACCGGCCTTCGTGTCCGGTACCGCTTCATCGTCCCTACCCCCTGGTTCCGTTGACGCCGACGTACGTGACTGTGACGGCGGGGCGGGGCGGAACGTGCGGGACGGGGCGTCACGGGTGCGTCTCGAAGTGGGCACGGCGGCGTGCCGGCGAGACCGGTGGGTGACCCTCCGGTGACCGGACCGAGGTCCCGAGGCCCGGCCCGGCCCGGCGCCGGTCGTCCTAGGACACCACGTCCTTGCGGGAGAAGTTCCGGAAGGCCAGGGCGAACAGGACCAGTGCGTACGTCACCGACAGCGAGGTGCCCTGGATCAGGCGGGTCCAGTCCAGCTCGGGGCGGACCGTGTCGAGCCAGGCGTACTGCCAGTGGGCGGGCAGGAAGTCGCGCCAGTCGCCGAGGGCGGTCACCTCGTCCAGGACGTTGCCGATGATGGTCAGGCCGACCGCGCCGCCGACCGCGCCGAGCGGCGCGTCGGTCTTGGTGGAGAGCCAGAACGCCAGTGCGGCGGTGACCAGTTGCGAGACGAAGACGTACGCCACCGTGAGGGCGAGGCGCTCGGCCGCGGTGCCGGTGGGCAGGCTGCCGCCGGTGGGCAGTTCCAGCGGGCCCCAGCCGTAGGCGGCGGTGCCGACGGCGAGGGCGACCAGGGGCAGCAGGACGATCGCGGCGAGGCTGAGGGTGAGGGCGACGACCAGCTTGGACCAGAGCAGGCGGGCGCGGGGCACCGGCGCGGCGAGCAGGTAGCGCAGGGAGGACCAGCCGGCCTCGGAGGCGACCGTGTCCCCGAAGAACAGGGCGACGGGCACGACGAGCAGGAAGCCCGCGGAGGCGAAGAGGTTCACCGCGGCGAAGTTCGCCCCCGACGCGGTGGCCGAGTCCATCAGGCTGACCTGGTTGTTCGAGCCGCCCGGCTCGCCGCCGATCCGGAAGGCGACGAGCAGCACGAACGGGAGGGCGAACAGGATGCCGCCCATGACGAGGGTGCGCCGCCGCTTCAGCTGCCGGACCAGTTCGACCCGGACGGGCAGCGTGCGGCCCGCGCGGTAGCCCTCGGCGACCTCCTGGGCGCCGGTGGGCTCGGCGCGGTCGGCCAGCGTGCTCATGCCGAGTCTCCGATCAGGGTGAGGAAGGCGTCCTCAAGGCGCCGGTGGGGGCCCACCGACTCCACGGGCACGTCCAGGCGGACGAGTTCGGGGATGAGGTCGCGGGCGGTGCCGGTGCCGTCGAGGCGGACCAGCAGGCCGCCGTCGGTGGTGGCCGCCGAGGTCACGCCGGGCAGCGCGGCGACCTTCTCGACGAGGGGCGCGTCCACGCGCGCGTGGGTGCCCACCAGCAGGGTGTCCCCGGAGCCGACGATCTCGCCGACCGGGCCGGCCTGCACGAGCCGGCCGTGGTCCATCACCACCAGGTGGGTGCAGCTCTGCTCGACCTCGGACAGCAGGTGGCTGGAGACGATCACCGTGCGCCCGGCCGCCGCGTAGCGGATCATCACCTCGCGCATCTCGCGGATCTGGGGCGGGTCGAGGCCGTTGGTCGGCTCGTCCAGGATCAGCAGGTCGGGCAGGCCCAGCATGGCCTGGGCGATGGCCAGGCGCTGGCGCATGCCCTGGGAGTAGGTGCGCACCGCGCGGGCGAGCGCGTCGCCGAGGCCGGCGATCTCCAGGGCCTCGGCCAGGTGGGCGTCCTCGGCCGGGCGTCCGGTGGCCCGCCAGTACAGCTCCAGGTTCTCCCGGCCGGACAGGTGCGGCAGGAAGCCCGCGCCCTCGACGAACGCGCCGACGCGGGAGAGCACGGGGGCGCCGGGCGCGATGGCGTGGCCGAAGACGCGGATGTCGCCGCCGTCCGGCGCGATCAGGCCCATCAGCATGCGCAGGGTCGTCGTCTTGCCCGCGCCGTTGGGTCCGAGGAGGCCCAGCACCTGGCCCTTCTCCACGCGGAAGGACAGGTCCCGGACGGCGTACCGGTCGGCGGACTTGGCGTACCGCTTGGTCAGGTCGGTGATCTGGAGGGGTACGCCGGCCAGCGCGGGGTCGGGGGGCGGGGCCGAGGTGCGGCGGCGGGCGGTCAGCAGCAGGGCGGCGGCCACCGCTGCGCCCGCCAGGGGCGCCCACCAGACCCAGGCGGGCAGCCCGGCCGTCGCACCGGTGTCGCCGAGGGCGGTCGGCACCGACAGGCCGCCCTTGAGGGAGACGGTGTAGGTGGCGGGCGCGGCCGGTGAGGCGTAGCCGAGGTCGGTGGAGGCGAGGACCAGGCGCAGCTTGTGGCCGCGCTCCACCTCGTGGTCGACGGCGGGCAGGGTGACCGTCACGTCCTTGCCGGCCTTGGCGTCCTCCACCCTCAGCGGCGTGACCAGTTGGGAAGGGAGCACCTGCTGGGCGCCGCCGGGGCCGACGTCGTACACCTTGGCGAAGAGCACGGCGTCGTCGGCGGTGGACTGCACGCGGACGGTCGCGGTGGGCGAGCCGGTGATCTGGAGGTCCTCGCGCAGGGGCGCCGACTCGAAGGCCGCGAACTGGCCGGGGAAGTCGAGGGAGATGCCGACGCCGAGCGAGGAGAGCTGGGAGAGTCCGCCGGAGCCGCCGATGCCGGGCAGGGCGGAGACGGCGGGCGGGGCGGCCCCCGCCGGGTTCTCGAAGGTCTGCTCGCGTCCGCGCAGTTCGATCGCGCGCGGCTCGCCGCCGAGGCCGGGGTAGGAGTCGGCGCTCACGCCCTCCAGGCGGGGCTCGCCGTCGCCGCTGCCGGTGCCGACGGTGCGGGAGACGCGGAAGTCGGGGCCGGTGCCGGCCGACTCGTCGCCCTTCAGGTAGCGGTCGAACCACGCGCCGGTGCGGGCCTCGACCCGGCCGGTCTCCATGTCGCCGCCGTCGTGGCCGCCCGAGACCCAGTCGACGTCCACGGGGGCGCCGTTGGCGCGGATCGCCTTGGCGGCGGCGTCGGCCTGGCCGAGCGGGAAGAGGGAGTCGGTCTGGCCCTGGGTCAGCAGTGTCGGTACGTCGATCCGGTCGCCGACGGCCTGCGGGCTGCGCTCCTGGAGGAGCTTGACCGCCTCGGCGTCCGGCGTCCCGTTCTCGGCGACGCGCTGGTACATGCGGCAGAGTCCGGGCTCGAACTTCTCGCAGCCGCCGCCCATGTTGACGAAGATGCCGGCCCAGAGCTTCTTGAAGACGCCGTTCGGGAAGAGGGCGTCCGCCAGGTTCCAGTACGTGATGGCGGGGGCGATGGCGTCCACCCGGTCGTCGTGTCCGGCGGCCAACAGCGCGACGGCGCCGCCGTAGGAGCCCCCGGCCATGCCCACGCGCGGGTCGCCCTTGCCGTCCAGCCGGACCTCGGACCGCCCGGCGAGCCAGTCGATGAGCCGGGAGACGTCGGCGACCTCGCCGTCCGGGGCGTTGAGCCCGATCTTCCCGGTCGACCTGCCGAAGCCGCGCGCCGACCATGTCAGGACCGCGTACCCGTCCTGGGCGAGGCGCTCCGCCTGGTCCCGTACGTCGGACTTGCTGCCGCCGAAGCCGTGCGCGAGCAGGACCGCCGGGCGGCGGCCGTCGGAGCCGGCCGTGAAGTACGAGGTGTCCAGGCGCACCCCGTCGTCCACTTCCACGACCCGGTCGGCGCGGTGCACCGGGGGCGGGTCGTCGCCGGCGACGGCCGTCCAGGTCCCGGCGCCGGCGAGCACGACGACGGCGGCCGCGGCGGAGAGCATCCGCCGCGGCCCCCGTAGCAGCCCTCGCACGCGGGGCAGTCGAAGATCCATGCGTCAACGGTACGGGCAGCCGCCGACAACCGAGGCCCTCCCGGGGGTGAACCCCCGCCCCTCCCAGAGAAGTACGGGCACGGTGCCGCGTACCACGGACGCGGTAGGGGCTGTCGTTCGGATCAGCCCGGTCCTCACGGGCGGTGCTGCTGAACGCCGTGAGCGGGGCGTGGTGCGTGCAGCTGCAAGGCGGAGGAGGGCGGACAGGGCGGAGCCCTGGCAACCGACGACAACGCCGCTGGGGGTACCTCCCACGCCCTTAAGGCAGTGGGGCCACGCCCCGCGTCCCCGGGATGATCCAAACGACAGCCCCTAGGGCCGGGTCACGGTCCCGCGGGCTCCCGTACGTCGTCGGGGACGGAGACCAGCCAGCGAGTGTCGCGGCGCGGGCGCAGGTACAGGGCCCAGTAGAGGGTGGCGACGGCCGTGATGCCGCCGGTCCACAGCAGGTGGGCCGCCTCCTGCTGGGTCAGCACGTAGGCGAGGACCGCGATCAGCAGGACCGGCACCGCCGGCCACAGGGGCATGCGCCACGCGTGCGCGTGCCGGTGGGCGCCGCGCCGGGCGAGCAGGGCGGCGACCGCGACGAGCAGGTACATGGCGGTGACGGAGACGCCGGTGACGCCGTACAGGGTGTCCAGGTCGACGAAGCACAGCGCGGCGCCGGGCACGCCGACGGCGAGGGTGGCGACCCACGGGGAGCCGAACCGGCCGAGCCTGGCGAAGAGCCGGTTGACCGGCGCGGGCCACGCCTTGTCGCGGGCGGAGGCGAACAGGACGCGCGAGTTCTGGATGACCATCACGATGCCGGCGTTGATGATGGCGAGGGCCACGCAGAGGCTGACGAAGGTGCCGACGGCGGAGTTGGACCAGGCGGTGACCATGGCGCCGATGTCGCCGCCGGTCAGCTCCGCGAGGTCGGAGGCGCCGAGGGTGATGGCGACGACCGGGACGAGGATGATCACGGCGGAGATGCCGAGGGTGGCGAGCACGGTGCGGGCGACGTTACGGCGCGGGTTCTCCAACTCCTCGGAGAGGTAGACCGCGGTGGAGAAGCCCTGGGTGACGAACAGGGCGATGGCGAGCCCGGAGACGACCAGCATCCCCGTCACGGGGTCCGCGCCGCCGTCCGCGCCGCCCACCTCCATGGTGGCGAGGCTGCCGAGGCCCCGCTCGCCGTGGGCGAAGCCCAGCACCGCGACGACGGCCGCGGCGATGACCTCCAGGACCAGGAAGACGCCGGTGATCCAGGCGTTGGCGCGCAGGTCGAGCAGGCCTGCGAGGGTGGCCAGCGCCATGACGCCGGCGCCCGCGAGGGACGGGTCGAGGTGCACGACCGGGGCGAGGTAGTCGGCGGTGCCCATCGCGATCACCGGCGGCACGATCATGACGACCAGCAGGGACAGCACGAAGACCAGCCAGCCCGCCAGCCGTCCGGCGAGGGTCGTCACCATGGCGTACTCGCCGCCCGCGCTGGGGATGAGGGTGCCCAGCTCCGAGTAGCAGAACGCCACGGCGACGCAGAGGAGCGAGCCGACGGCGATGGTCAGGGCGGTGGCGGTGCCGAGCGAGCCGAACAGGTCGGGGACGACCACGAACAGCGTGGAGGCGGGGGTCACGCACGAGAGCGTGAGGAGCGTGCCGCCGACGACCCCGATGGACCGCTTCAGCGTCCCCGACCGGTCCCGATGGTCCCCGTGTTCCTCGGGTGCCGTCGCGGCGGTCTCTACGGGGCGGAGCGTGTCGGTCATGCGGCGGTTCCGATCGACTCGTGCGGCGTGCGGCGTGGTTCGCAGGGGAACGCCAGCGCCTCCGGTCCGTTCCCGAGGCAAGATGGAATACCGACGGAAACCAGTGCGTCAATGGCAGTTCAGCTACGGAATCAGTTGTCTGATGCGCACCCGACTTCCGAAAACAGCATCAGATGCGTAGCCCGTCTGCCGTTCCGGGTGCACGGGATCCGTAGCGAACGGAGCGAAAAAAGTACGGCCGTCCGAATACCGGACGGCCGTACGGGGCTTTCGCCCTCGGGAGTGCCTCAGTGGTTGCGCGGGAAGCCCAGGTCCACGCCGGCGGGGGCGTCGGCCGGGTCCGGCCAGCGGGTGGTGACGACCTTGCCGCGGGTGTAGAAGTGCGTGCCGTCGTTGCCGTAGATGTGGTGGTCTCCGAAGAGCGAGTCCTTCCAGCCGCCGAAGGAGTGGTAGCCCACGGGGACCGGGATCGGGACGTTCACGCCGACCATGCCGGCCTCGATCTCCAGCTGGAAGCGGCGGGCCGCGCCGCCGTCCCGGGTGAAGATCGCGGTGCCGTTGCCGAACGGCGAGGCGTTGATGAGGGCGACGCCCTCCTCGTAGGTGTCCGCGCGCAGCACGCACAGCACCGGGCCGAAGATCTCGTCCTGGTAGGCCTTCGCCGTGGTCGGCACCCGGTCGAGCAGGGAGATGCCGATCCAGTGGCCGTCCTCGTGACCGTCGACCGTGTGCCCGGTGCCGTCCAGGACGACCTCGCAGCCCTCGGCCGCCGCGCCCTCGACGTAGGAGGCGACCTTGTCGCGGTGCGCCTTGGTGATGAGCGGGCCCATCTCGGACGTCGGGTCGTTGCCGGGACCGATCTTGATCTTCTCGGCGCGCTCGCGGATCTTCTCGACCAGTTCGTCACCGACGGCGCCGACCGCGACGACCGCCGAGATCGCCATGCAGCGCTCGCCCGCGGAGCCGTAGGCCGCGCTCACGGCCGCGTCGGCCGCCGCGTCGAGGTCGGCGTCCGGCAGCACCAGCATGTGGTTCTTGGCGCCGCCCAGCGCCTGCACGCGCTTGCCGTTGGCCGAGGCGGTGGTGTGGATGTAGCGGGCGATCGGGGTCGAGCCGACGAAGGAGACGGCCTTGACGTCCGGGTGCTCCAGGAGGCGGTCCACGGCCACCTTGTCGCCGTGCACGACGTTGAAGACGCCGTCCGGCAGCCCGGCCTCGGACAGCAGCTCGGCGATCCGCACGGCCGCCGACGGGTCCTTCTCGCTCGGCTTGAGCACGAAGGTGTTGCCGCAGGCGATGGCGAGCGGGAACATCCACATCGGCACCATGGCCGGGAAGTTGAACGGCGTGATGCCGGCGACCACACCGAGCGGCTGGCGGATCGAGGACACGTCGACGCGGGTGGCGACCTCGGTGGACAGCTCGCCCTTGAGCTGCACGTTGATGCCGCAGGCCAGGTCGACGATCTCCAGGCCGCGGGCGACCTCGCCGAGCGCGTCGGAGTGCACCTTGCCGTGCTCGGCGGTGATCAGCTCGGCGATGTCGTCGCGGTGCGCGTCCAGCAGCGACCGGAACCTGAAGAGGATCGAGGTGCGCTGCGCCAGCGAGGACCGGCCCCAGGTCAGGTACGCCTCCTTGGCGACGGCGACCGCGGCGTCCACCTCGTCGACGGAGGCGAAGGCGACCTTGGTGGTGACCGCGCCGGTGGCCGGGTCGGTCACCGGCCCGTACGTGCCCGAGGCGCCTTCGGCGGACTTGCCGCCGATCCAGTGGTTGACGATGTTCGTCATGACCGAGAACTCCTTCACAGATGGCGGCGACGGGTCGAGACGTGCCGTTGGTGCTGCTCACGGGCCGTGACCGGCGACGGTCGGGTCGCGGTCTCGGCCATGACTCCATCCCACCAGCCGGGCGCCGCGGGCGCGCCCGACACTGTGTCTGCGGTTTGGGTGCCCGCGTAGACACGTGGGGCAGTGTGGGCGAGCCGTGACCCGGCCGGGCCCGGCGGGCCTCGACGGGGGGACCTCCGGCGCGGGGCCGGTGCGAGCGGGGAGTCGGCGCTCGTGCCTCGCTCCTGCCAGGGCGAGGCGGCCTTCCCGCGCCGGAGGCGTTCGGTGGGGGAACCGGCGACCGCGCGGGCGGACCGCGGTCCCCCGGCGATCAGGTCGTGCGCCATCGCGTTCCCTTCGTGCCCGCCCGTACGTCTCCCCGGTTTCTAGCCCCGCGCGTGCGGCCTGTCAATGTTTTGTCCGGACATTCGGACGACATGGCCCGAGTGACCCTCCGGGTGGCGGAGTCAACGAGACGCGCCGGTGCTCCGGCGTACGCCTTTGCTGCACTCGTGTCACAAAGGCATCCTTCGTGTCACACATGTCACGCGCACGCGGGTCTTCCGTCACACCCGGGAACGGCCCCTGACCGCCCCGCACTTCACGTCGTTCACCCGGCACAGGCTTGGTGATCGCCAGCGCAGCGCCCGGCTCCCCCCGGTGGCCGTCCCCGGCCGCCGCCGCGGCGCGCGCGGGGAGGTGCGACTAGTGACCGACCGAAGGCTCTGGTCCTACAAGGACATCGCGGCCCACATCCGGGTGCAGCCCGACACCGTGCGGTCGTACCGCAAGCACGGGCTGCTGCCACCGCCCGACCACGTGGAGGGCGGCAAGCCCTACTGGTACGCGGACACGATCCGGGCCTGGGTGGCGTCCCGGCCGCGCAACCGGAACCGGTAGCCGGGCGAACCGGTAGCCGGGCCGGGCCGCCCGGCAGAAAACCGTTCTGTGCCCCACGGCCGCGCGGGGCACAGTGCCGCCCATGGACTTCTCAGCGAAACCCGTCCTCACCGGCGAGAGGACCGTCCTGCGGCCGTTCACCGCGCGGGACGCCGACGTGATGTGGGAGATCGTCAACGACCCCGAGGTCGTCCGCTTCACGTTCGAGCCCGGCACCGAGATCACCCGGGAACGGCTGCGCTCCTGGTACGGCGTGCGCACCGCCGACCCCGACCGCCTGGACCTCGCGGTGACCGACCGCGCGACCGGCGAACTCGTCGGTGAGGTCGTCCTGTACGACTGGGACCCGGCCGCCCGCAGCTGCACCTTCCGCACCCTCATCGGGGCCCGGGGCCGCGGCCGGGGCCTGGGCAGCGAGGCGACCCGGCTCATCGTCGGCCACGCCTTCGAGCGGGTCGGCCTGCACCGCGTCCAGTTGGAGGTCTACGCCCACAACCAGCGGGCCCGCCGGGTGTACGAGAAGGCCGGCTTCGTAGTGGAGGGGATACGCCGGGAAGCGGCGCTGCGCGACGGCGTGTGGGTGGACGACGTGCTGATGGCGGTCCTCGACCACGAGTGGGCCGCGCACGGAGGCGTCGCGGGGGACGGGTGAGCTCGGGTGAGGTCGGGTGAGGTCCGCTTTCATACCCCCTAGGGGTACAGTGGAGGGTAAGTGGTCCACGCTGGACCACGGGTACCCGCCGTGCACACCCCGACGAGGAGTAACGACATGACCGCCCAGACCGACACCCAGGGCTCCGTCACCACCGTCTACAAGGTGAGCGGAATGAGTTGCGGACACTGCGAGGGCGCCGTCTCCGGCGAGATCTCCGAGATCGCGGGCGTCGCCTCGGTGCAGGCCGTCGCGTCCACCGGCGAGGTCACCGTCGTCTCGGGTACGCCGCTCGACGACGACGCCGTACGCGCCGCCGTGGACGAGGCCGGCTTCGAGCTCGTCGGCCGGGCCTAGGTCCTGTCTTAAATCGACCGTCGTGGGCCCCGAGGGGGGGGGCCCCGGGGGGATTTATCGCGAGGCGTGCCACCCC
>NZ_JBHXNW010000058.1:0-10341 GCF_042717365.1 Streptomyces sp. NPDC058534 | reverse complement strand
CGCGGTGTGTGTTTTGCACCGGGGGGCGGCGGCCCCGGCCGCACCGCGGCGGTTTCGGTCCGGGGGGCGGGGGGCCGGTGCTCGGGGGCCCGCGGGCGGGGGGGGCCCCGCGGGAGATTGACGACAGGGCCTAGCACCGGCGCCACGGCGCCCCGCAGCAGCCACCGTTCCCCCGGCCGGGCCGCGCACGGTCCGGCCGGACCCGTCTGGAGCCCGGACCATGACCAGCACCACCGCGGACACCGCCACGGCCGCCCAGGCCGCCGAACCGGACCTCGCCGAGGTCGAGCTGCTCATCGGCGGGATGACCTGTGCCGCCTGCGCGGCCCGCGTCGAGAAGAAGCTCAACCGCCTGGACGGCGTCACCGCCACGGTGAACTACGCGACCGGGAAGGCCCGCGTCACCCACCCGGCGACCACCCCGGTCGCCGCCCTGATCGACACCGTCGTACGGACCGGATACACCGCCCAGGAGCCCGCGCCGCCACCGGAGCCCGAGAACCCCGAGGACGAAGCGGCGTCCGGAGAGGCGTCCGGACACGACGCCGATCCCGAGTCGGCCGCCCTGCGTCGGCGTCTGGTCGTCTCCGCGCTGCTCGCCGCCCCCGTCGTGCTGCTCGCGATGGTCCCGGCGCTCCAGTTCGACAACTGGCAGTGGCTCTCGCTCACCCTGGCCGCGCCGGTCGTCGTCTGGGGCGGGCTGCCCTTCCACCGCGCCGCCTGGACCAACGTCCGGCACGGCGCGGCCACCATGGACACGCTGGTCTCGCTCGGCACGCTCGCGGCGTTCGGCTGGTCGCTGTGGGCGCTGTTCTTCGGGGACGCGGGCATGCCGGGCATGCGGCACGGCTTCGACCTCACCGTCTCCCGCACCGACGGCGCCTCCGCCATCTACCTGGAGGCCGCCGCCGGGGTCACCGTCTTCCTCCTCCTCGGCCGCTGGCTGGAGGCCCGCTCCAAGCGCCGGGCCGGGGCCGCGCTACGGGCGCTGATGGAGCTGGGCGCCAAGGACGTCGCCGTCCTCCGCGACGGCCGCGAGGTGCGGATACCCGTGGCCCGGCTGGCGGTGGGCGACCGGTTCGTCGTCCGGCCGGGCGAGAAGATCGCCACCGACGGGACGGTGACCGAGGGCGCCTCGGCGGTGGACGCCTCGCTGCTGACCGGCGAGTCCGTGCCGGCCGACGTGGGCGTCGGCGACGCCGTCACGGGCGCCACGGTCAACGCCGGGGGCCGGCTGGTGGTCGAGGCGACCCGGGTCGGCGCGGACACGCAGCTGGCCCGGATGGCGCGGCTCGTGGAGGACGCGCAGAGCGGCAAGGCCGAGGTGCAGCGGCTGGCCGACCGGGTCTCCGGGGTCTTCGTGCCCGTCGTGCTGCTGATCGCGGCCGCCACCTTCGGCGGGTGGCTGGGCGCGACCGGGGACACCGTCGCCGCGTTCACCGCCGCCGTCGCCGTACTGATCATCGCCTGCCCGTGCGCGCTGGGCCTCGCCACGCCGACCGCCCTCATGGTGGGCACCGGCCGGGGCGCCCAGCTCGGCATCCTCATCAAGGGTCCTGAGGTCCTGGAGTCCACCCGGCGGGTCGACACGGTCGTGCTGGACAAGACCGGCACCGTCACCACCGGCCGGATGACCCTGCACGAGGTGTACGCCGCCGAGGGCACCAGCGAGGAGGAGGTACTGCGGCTCGCGGGCGCCGTCGAGCACGCCTCCGAGCACCCGGTGGCCCGCGCCGTCGCGGCCGGCGCCGAGGAGCGGGTCGGACCGCTGCCGGAGGTCGGGGACTTCGTGAACGTCCCCGGGCGCGGCGCGCGGGGTCGCGTGGAGGGCCGTGAGGTGGCCGTGGGGCGCCTCCAGGACGCGCTGCCGCCCGAGGTGGCCCGCGCCAGGGACGAGGCCGAGAGCAAGGGCCGTACGGCCGTGGTGGTCGGCTGGGACGGCGAGGCGCGCGGGGTCCTCGCCGTGGCGGACGCGGTCAGGGAGACCAGCGCCGAGGCGGTGACCGCGCTGCGGCGGCTGGGCCTCACACCCGTGCTGCTGACCGGCGACAACCGCCGCGTCGCCGCGTCGGTCGCCGCCGCCGTCGGCATCGACGAGGTGATCGCCGAGGTGCTGCCCGAGGAGAAGGTCGCCGTGGTGGAGCGGCTGCGGGCCGAGGGCCGTACGGTCGCCATGGTCGGGGACGGCGTCAACGACGCGGCCGCGCTCGCCACCGCCGATCTGGGCCTGGCGATGGGCACGGGTACGGACGCGGCGATCGAGGCGGGCGACCTGACGCTGGTCCGCGGCGACCTGCGGGTGGCGGCGGACGCGATCCGGCTGTCCCGGCGGACCCTCACGACGATCAAGGGAAACCTCGTGTGGGCCTTCGGCTACAACGTGGCCGCGCTGCCGCTGGCCGCCGCCGGGCTGCTCAACCCGATGATCGCGGGGGCGGCGATGGCCTTCTCCTCGGTGTTCGTGGTCACCAACAGCCTTCGGCTGCGGGCGTTTCACTGAGGTCTCGATGCGGTGGCCCCTCTGGAGTCCGGCACGTACCTCACATAGGCTCTTCACAAGGCTCGCGCATCTTCCTTACGCTGGGGTCCCGGTCAACGTCTGCAAGAGACGCAGATCACAGTGATGCGAACGTAACCATCGAAGGGGTTCGAAGGTCTAAGTTGGCGATGTCAGGGAGCGTCTTGGGGGGCGTCACCTGACATCTGGGGATGTCTTGGGGGACTTTCCCAGAGCTGCGTTGCCGGGACACGTACACCGGGAAGCTTTGAGCGGCCCTCCCAGGCGTGCGTTGTCCCGGCAGACCGCACGACACGTATGGCACGTACGACACGTACGAACGCATGACACAGCGAATTCAGGCGCTGTCCTCACAGACGCCCGGCCGGATCCCGTGGGGGGAATCCGCACCGGGACATGGGAAGGCGCCCTGGATCGTCGGCCCGTGGGGGGACCGGCGCCGGGGCGCCTTCTGCTGTTCCGGGGCACGAACGGCCCGGGGCACGAGCGGCCCGGGGCACGAGCGGCCCGGGGCACGAGCGGCCCGGTGCACGAGCGGCCCGGTGCACGAGCGGCCCGGTGCACGAGCGGCCCGGTGCACGAACTGCCCGGTGCACGAACTGCCCGGTGCACGAACTGCCCGGTGCACGAACTGCCCGGTGCACGAACTGCCCGGACAAGAGAGAAAGTCCCGTACCGCTCAAGGCGGTGCGGGACTCTCCTGGTGCGCGTGCGGGGGTGCCTTGCGGCTCAGCGCTCCTCGACCGGCACGAAGTCGCGCTCGACGACGCCGGTGTAGATCTGGCGCGGGCGGCCGATGCGGGAACCCGGCTCCTTGATCATCTCGTGCCACTGGGCGATCCAGCCCGGAAGGCGGCCGAGGGCGAACAGGACCGTGAACATCTCGGTCGGGAAGCCCATGGCCCGGTAGATCAGACCGGTGTAGAAGTCGACGTTCGGGTAGAGGCTGCGCGAGACGAAGTAGTCGTCGGAGAGCGCGTGCTCCTCCAGCTTCAGGGCGATGTCCAGCAGTTCGTCGGACTTGCCGAGGGCGGAGAGCACATCGTGCGCGGCGGCCTTGATGATCTTGGCGCGCGGGTCGAAGTTCTTGTAGACCCGGTGGCCGAAGCCCATCAGGCGGACGCCGTCCTCCTTGTTCTTCACCTTGCGGATGAAGGAGTCGACGTCACCGCCGGCGTCGCGGATGCCCTCCAGCATCTCCAGCACCGACTGGTTGGCGCCGCCGTGCAGCGGGCCCCAGAGCGCGTTGATGCCGGCGGAGATCGAGGCGAACATGTTCGCCTGCGAGGAGCCGACCAGGCGGACCGTGGAGGTCGAACAGTTCTGCTCGTGGTCCGCGTGCAGGATCAGCAGCTTGTCCAGCGCGGCGACGACCGTCGGGTCCAGCTCGTACTCCTGAGCCGGGACCGAGAACGTCATGCGCAGGAAGTTCTCGACGTAGCCGAGGTCGTTGCGCGGGTAGACGAACGGGTGGCCGATCGACTTCTTGTACGCGTAGGCCGCGATCGTCGGAAGCTTGGCGAGCAGCCGTGTCGTGGAGAGGTTGCGCTGGCGCTCGTCGAACGGGTTGTGGCTGTCCTGGTAGAAGGTCGACAGCGCCGAGACCACCGACGACAGCATGGCCATCGGGTGGGCGTCGCGCGGGAAGCCCTTGTAGAAGTTCTTGACGTCCTCGTGCAGCAGGGTGTGCTGCGTGATCTCGTTCTTGAACGAGGTCAGCTCGTCGACGGTGGGCAGCTCGCCGTTGATCAGCAGGTAGGCGACCTCCACGAAGGAGGAGCGCTCGGCCAGCTGCTCGATCGGGTAGCCGCGGTACCGGAGGATGCCCGCCTCGCCGTCCAGGTACGTAACGGCGGATTTATAGGCGGCGGTGTTGCCGTAACCGCTGTCCAGCGTCACCAGACCGGTCTGGGCGCGGAGCTTCCCGATGTCGAAGCCCTTGTCGCCGACGGTGCTGTCGATCACCGGGTAGGTGTACTCGTCATCGCCGTACCGCAGTACTACAGAGTTGTCGCTCACGTCATCCCTCACCGACGTAGTGCCTCATCTTCGAGGTGCCCTGACTGTCTCTACCATCCCCCACTTGGCTCAGGAGAGTGCACTCGGGGTCGACCATCGGGCCTATTGGCGGCACTCAGTGCCGCCAACTTGCTCATCCTGCCCCCTCCTTCCCCCTTCCGGAAGTGCTCTGTGACCTTTGCGACTCGTTTGATCGATCATTTTTTTCACACAGGTTCGGAGGTTTACCGAAAGGTTTCAAGGACGAGAGCCCGCCAGCCGGAAGTCGAGCGCCGTGCAGCGCCGGCCGGCCGACACGGTGCGCACCGCCTGTCCGATCGCCTTGCGGGAACCGACGAGGACGACCAGCTTCTTGGCCCGGGTGACCGCCGTGTACAGCAGGTTCCGCTGGAGCATCATCCAGGCGCCGGTGGTCACGGGGATGACGACCGCCGGGTACTCGCTCCCCTGCGAGCGATGGATGGTCACCGCGTAGGCGTGGGCCAGTTCGTCCAGTTCGTCGAATTCGTACGGAACCTCCTCGTCCTCGTCCGTCAGTACGGTGAGGCGCTGGTCCACCGGGTCGAGTGAGGTGACCACGCCGACGGTGCCGTTGAAGACGCCGTTCTCACCCTTCTCGTAATTGTTGCGAATCTGGGTGACCTTGTCGCCGACCCGGAAGACGCGACCGCCGAACCGCTTCTCCGGCACGTCGGGGCGGCCCGGGGTGACGGCCTGCTGGAGCAGCCCGTTGAGGGTGCCCGCGCCGGCCGGTCCGCGGTGCATGGGAGCGAGGACCTGCACGTCCCGGCGCGGGTCGAGGCCGAACTTGGCGGGGATACGGCGGGCGGCGACGTCCACGGTGAGGCGACCGGCCTCCTCCGTGTCGTCCTCGACGAAGAGGAAGAAGTCCTTCATGCCGTCGGTGACGGGGTGCCGCCCGCCGTTGATGCGGTGGGCGTTGGTGACCACGCCCGACTGCTGGGCCTGCCGGAACACGCGGGTGAGCCGGACGGCCGGGACGGGGCTGCCGTCGGCGAGCAGGTCCCGCAGCACCTCCCCCGCGCCGACGCTGGGCAACTGGTCGACGTCCCCGACGAGCAGCAGGTGGGCGCCCGGGGGGACGGCTTTGGCGAGCTTGTTGGCGAGGAGCAGGTCGAGCATGGAAGCCTCGTCGACCACGACGAGGTCGGCGTCGAGCGGCCGGTCCCGGTCGTAGGCGGCGTCGCCGCCCGGCTTCAGCTCCAGCAGGCGGTGGACCGTGGACGCCTCGGCGCCGGTCAGCTCGGCGAGGCGCTTGGCGGCCCGGCCGGTCGGGGCGGCGAGCACCACCTTCGCCTTCTTGGCGCGGGCCAGCTCCACGATCGAGCGGACGGTGAACGACTTGCCGCAGCCCGGCCCACCGGTGAGGACAGCGACCTTCTCCGTGAGGGCGAGCTTCACGGCCGCCTCCTGCTCGGGCGCGAGGTCGGCGCCGGTACGGGTGCCGAGCCACGCCAGCGCCTTGTCCCACGCCACGTCCCGGAAGCCGGGCATCCGGTCCTCGTCGGTGCGCAGGAGGCGCAGCAACTGGGCGGAGAGGGACAGCTCGGCGCGGTGGAACGGGACGAGGTAGACGGCGGTGACGGGGTCGCCGCCCTCCGGGTCAGGGATCCGCTCCCGCACCACCCCGGGGTCGTCGCCGTCCTCCTCCGGCTCGTCCGCCAGCTCCGCGAGGCACTCGATGACGAGGCCGGTGTCCACCTGGAGCAGCTTGACCGCGTCGGCGATGAGCTTCTCCTCGGGGAGATAGCAGTGCCCTTGGTCGGTCGCCTGCGAGAGCGCGTACTGCAGCCCCGCCTTCACCCGGTCCGGGCTGTCGTGGGGGATCCCCACCGACTGCGCGATCTTGTCGGCGGTGAGGAAGCCGATGCCCCAGACGTCGGCGGCGAGCCGGTAGGGCTGGTTCTTCACGACGGAGATGGACGCGTCGCCGTACTTCTTGTAGATGCGGACCGCGATCGACGTCGACACCTCGACGGTCTGGAGGAAGAGCATGACCTCCTTGATCGCCTTCTGCTCCTCCCAGGCGTCGGCGATCTTCTTGGTCCGCTTGGGTCCGAGGCCGGGGACCTCGATGAGCCGCTTGGGCTCCTCCTCGATGACGGTGAGCGTGTCAAGACCGAAGTGCTGCGTGATCCGGTCGGCGAAGACCGGCCCGATGCCCTTGACCAGGCCGGAGCCGAGGTAGCGCCGGATGCCCTGGATGGTGGCCGGGAGGAGGGTCGTGTAGTTCTCGACGTGGAACTGCTTGCCGTACTGGGGATGCGACCCCCAGCGCCCCTCCATCCGCAGCGACTCGCCGGCCTGCGCGCCGAGCAGCGCACCGACGACGGTCAGCAGATCACCGGCGCCCCGGCCGGTGTCGACACGGGCGACCGTGTAGCCGTTCTCCTCGTTGGAGTACGTGATGCGTTCCAGGACGCCGGTGACTTCGGCGAGACCCAGCCGGCTCCCCCGATCCGCACCACTTCCCGCGCCGGACACCGCCCCACCTGCCCTTCACGTCTCCGTTCCGAGTCCTGAAAGGAGGCTACCGGCAGCCGCTGACAGCCCAAGATTTGAAAGATTTACCTAAGACCTATTGACTCACGAGGTAAAGGGCGTAGTAGTGGTTATCAGACGGCAACACCGAAAGGGTCACAAAGTCGACGAGGACGTCTAGCCGGCGGAGTGACGCGGACAGGATGCCGTTCAGGCCCCCGGCAAGCCGGCGCGATACCGAGGCAGCAGTGACGACTGAGGCTTCAGGACACGTGCAGCACTACCGGGGACTGTTTTTTGCCCTCGGTGCCCTCGGCGCTCTCGGCGCTCTCGGCCTCAGGCGATCGCGTAGTCGTGGATGGCCGGTTCGAGAAGGCCGAAGGCGCGTGCCGCTTCCTTCGCGACCGTCCTGGCGATCTCGTCGTGCGTGTGCCCGGCCAGGGTCAGGTCCTGGATGCGCTGGAACAGGACGCGGTGCACGGCGCCGAGCAGCCCGGCGACCGTGCGGACGGTCATGTCGTCCGGCCGCGCGCCGACGGCTTCGGCGAGGGCCTCGGTCAGCGCCTGCTCGCGCTGGTCGTGCAGGTTGCGCAGGCACGCCGACAAGGTGGGGCTGTCGGTGATCATGCGGGAGAAGTCCGGGCCGGCGAATCCGGCGACCGGGTCCTGCGCCGCGACAGAGGCCTCGAAGGCCCGGCGAAGCGCCGCGAGGGCGGACTCCCCGGGGCGTCGGGAGGTCACGGCGCGCGCCAGCGTGGCGCTGAACTCGTCCTGGTGATCGAGGGCCAAGTCTTCTTTGCGCGCGAAGTAGTTGGTCACCGTCTTCTTCGCGACGCGGGCCGCTGCTGCGATCTCGGCGATGGT
Organism: Streptomyces sp. NPDC058534; assembly: GCF_042717365.1. Lineage (NCBI taxonomy): Bacteria > Bacillati > Actinomycetota > Actinomycetes > Kitasatosporales > Streptomycetaceae > Streptomyces > Streptomyces sp. NPDC058534. The sequence continues at coordinate 2,438 of NZ_JBHXNW010000058.1, read as the reverse complement.
GGTGTTCTCGAAGCCCTGCTCGATGAAGAGCCGTGTCGCATGGTCGGAGATCAGCTGTCGCGTCTCCTGCTTCTTCGCCTCCCGCAGGCCCAGCGGGGCGGTGGCGTCGGCTGGGGTGGTGCTCGCTGTGGCGCTCGTCCTCGTCTCCATGAGGCGAATCTTACCTCCGTAGCAAAAATATGTTTACGGCACTGAGCGCATGGAAGTAATGTTACTACCGACGTAAGATCGCCCCCAGAACAGCCCGAGAACCCCAGAACAGCCCGAGAAAAGGACCCCCCTTGAGGATCACCGCCTCCACCGTCTCCCTCACGGTCGAAGACGTCGCCGCCTCCCACAGCTTCTTCACCGAGCACCTCGGCTACCAGGAACAGGCCGCGGCCGAAGGATTCGCCTCCCTCACCCGTGACGATGCCGCCGTCGACATCGTCCTGCTCCGACGGGGCATCGACGTCCTGCCCCCCGACCAGCGCGACCGGCACGCCGACGGACTGATCCTCGCCTTCACCGTCACCGGCCTCGAAGCCGAGGAGAAACGACTGCGTTCCGAAGGCGTCGACATCACGATGCCCTTGCGCGAAGAACCATGGGGAGAACGCCTGTTCCAGGTCACCGACCCCAACGGGGTCGTCGTCCAGTTCGTCGAATGGACCACACCGGACCACGCCTGATCCCGACCGGATCGCGCAGACCCAGAAGAAGGAGCACCGCGTGCGAAAGCTCGTGTACTACATCGCCACCACGCTGGACGGTTTCATCGCGGGCCCGGACGGCGCCGACCCCACGGGCCCGGACGGCTTCTGGCCGATCCCCGAGGACTACATCCAGCACCTGGTGACGGAGTACCCGGAGACCTTGCCCGTCCAGGCCCGGGCGGCGCTCTCCGTCACCGCGCAAGGCACGCACTTCGACACCGCCCTGGAAGGACGGCGCAGCTACGAGATAGGTCTCAAGGCAGGCATCACCGACGCCTACCCCCACCTACGTCACCTGGTCTTCTCCCGGACCCTCACCGAGAGCCCGGACCCGGCCGTCGAACTGGTCGCAGGCGACCCTGTGGACAAGGTGCGGCAGTTGAAGCAGGAGGACGGCAAGGACATCTGGCTGATCGGCGGCGCGGAACTGGCCGGTGCCCTGTACGGCGAGATCGACCAGCTCATCCTCAAGATGGCACCGCTGACCATCGGCGCCGGAATCCCGCTCTTCTCCCACAAGGCGGCCTTCGATCCGCGCGGCTGGCAGCTCACCGGCCGCACCCTGCTCGACAGCGGCGCGTCCTTCGTGACCTTCGCGCGTGCCGCCGGTGACTGAGGTCATCCATCAACTCCCCGCTGACCGGGGTACTGGTGCCCAGCACGCCGGTCAGCGTTCGAGGCTCGCGAGTCCGAGTTCCACGTTGTTCCACGTTCGCGGCGGCCGACATCGGTCGCAGCCGGGCACTGCTGGCTTCAGCGTTGTGAAAAGGGCCTCCGTAAGTACTCCGGTCTGGGTTCGTGATTCTGACTATGGCCATACCGGGGGAAGTGTGGTGATCATTGCGTGATGAGGCCTCGATTGGCGGAGATGGCTGTGTCTGATTCCTACTGGGAACCGACAGGGCGGCCAGGGGACTTTGGGCCGCTCGGTCCGTGGACTCTGGAGCTGACCAACTATCTGGCGTGCACTGATACGGCTGTTCGTTGCCTGCCGGTTGTCCTTCGAGGTCTGGTGATCGGATACCTCTGGGCCTCGGAGAGCGAGGATGCCGCCGGCTACGTCGGCAGGGCTGGCACTGGGGCGGTCGGGTTCGACGCCGGCGGGCGGTGGCGTCGGCGGTTGAAAGAAGCCCGGGATGCTGGCTTCTCCGCGTGGGAGGCGGTGCAGCTGTGGGTCGGCGAGCCGGAGGACTCCGTCGGGGGTGCGATCCCTGACGACGCTCAGGATCTGATCCTGCCGAATTCGGAGGCTGCGCGGGGTCTTGCCAGCCGCGCCGACGGCTACGAGCGGCGGTGATCGTAAGCGTCCACGCTCGACGGCGGACGCGAATGCGGCGGGTTGGCGCGTCGGATGTCACACCCTGGTGCTCGAATCGGGCTCGTGGTCCCGCCCGGAGCGTTAGTCGCTCTTGCGTACTCCCGGTTTCGTGACCTATCTGGTGGGTTCGCTGCCGATCCGTCCGTGGTAGTGGCTGCGTCGGGCTGTTGCCTGGTGGCGTCTGCGCCAGTTTGACCAGCGCAGCAGCCGCATCCGCGAGCAGCTGAACGCGCAGCTCCTCAGCACCCAAGGTTCGGCAGGGGTGCTTAAAGAGCTTTTATCCATTTTCGCGCGTTTGCTCCCAAAGCAGGTCGCGCGGCAACGGGCGACAGCGTCTCTAGAATTCTGTGGTTGCCCGGGTGTTTCGGGCTTTTCGGGCGCGGCGTGGCCGTGTGCGGTCGCCTTGCCCTGGTCCGATCCTCGGG
>NZ_JBHXNW010000057.1:33597-55639 GCF_042717365.1 Streptomyces sp. NPDC058534 | reverse complement strand
ACCCGAGAGGGGTCTGGTGCGTGCAGCTGCAAGGCGGAGGAGGGCGACAGGGCGGAGCCCTGGCAACCGACGACAACGCCGCTGGGGGTACCTCCCACGCCTTTAAGGCAGTGGGGGAGTGCGTGCCAGGGCCCGCGACCCCGGCAAGATCCAAACGACACCCCCTAGCGGTCACAGACCCCCCGCGCGGCCGTACCGGCCGACGACCGCCCGCCCGCCCGGCTGAGCCCCGGGAGGGCGGGCGGACCGTTGTGCCGTCGCGTCCGGGGGACGGGGCGCTTCGGGCGCCGCCGGCGGGGCAGTCGTAGAACGGTCCGTCGCTGGGTAAGGCCGAACGCGTGACGTACGACGCACCGCCCGGACACGTTCCGCCACGGCGGAACATTAGACTCGGGCAGGCCCGGCAACAGCTCTACTGCAAGGAGGCACGGGTGCCGCTGCTGACCCGCATCACGGGACCGCGCGATCTGGACCGGCTCAGCCTGGAAGAGCTGGGCGGCCTGGCAGAGGAGATCCGCACCTTCCTGGTCGACGCCGTGTCCAAGACCGGCGGCCACCTCGGCCCCAACCTCGGCGTGGTGGAACTCACCCTCGCCCTGCACCGCGTCTTCGACTCGCCGAAGGACAAGGTGCTCTGGGACACGGGCCACCAGTCCTACGTGCACAAGCTGCTCACCGGACGCCAGGACTTCTCCAAGCTGAAGATGAGGGGCGGCCTGTCCGGCTACCCCTCGCAGGCCGAGTCCGAGCACGACGTCATCGAGAACAGCCACGCCTCCACGGTCCTCGGCTGGGCCGACGGCATCGCCAAGGCCAACCAGGTCCTCGACCGCGACGACCACGTCGTCGCCGTCATCGGCGACGGCGCGCTCACCGGCGGCATGGCCTGGGAAGCGCTGAACAACATCGCCGCCGCCAAGGACCGCCCGCTCGTCATCGTCGTCAACGACAACGAGCGCTCCTACGCGCCCACCATCGGCGGCCTCGCCAACCACCTGGCGACCCTGCGCACCACCGACGGCTACGAGCGCTTCCTGGCCCGCACCAAGGAGGTCCTGGAGCGCACCCCGGTCGTCGGCCGCCCGCTCTACGACACCCTGCACGGCGCCAAGAAGGGCCTGAAGGACTTCATCGCCCCGCAGGGCATGTTCGAGGACCTCGGCCTGAAGTACGTCGGCCCGATCGACGGACACGACCTGGAGGCCCTGGAGTCCGCCCTCACCCGGGCCAAGCGCTTCGGCGGCCCGGTCATCGTGCACTGCCTCACCGAGAAGGGCCGCGGCTACCAGCCCGCCCTCCAGGACGAGGCCGACCGCTTCCACGCCGTCGGCAAGATCCACCCCGACACCGGCCTGCCCATCTCCACCTCCGGCGCCGACTGGACCAGCGTCTTCGGCGACGAGATGGTCAGGATCGGCGAGGATCGCGAGGACGTGGTCGCCATCACGGCCGCCATGCTCCAGCCGGTCGGCCTCGACAAGTTCGCCAAGGCCTTCCCCGACCGCGTCTACGACGTCGGCATCGCCGAGCAGCACGGCGCCGTCTCCGCGGCCGGCCTCGCCCACGGCGGGGTCCACCCGGTCTTCGCCGTGTACGCCACCTTCCTCAACCGCGCCTTCGACCAGGTGCTGATGGACGTGGCCCTGCACAAGTGCGGCGTCACCTTCGTGCTGGACCGCGCGGGTGTCACCGGCACCGACGGCTCCTCCCACAACGGCATGTGGGACATGTCGATCCTCCAGGTCGTCCCGGGTCTGCGGCTCGCCGCCCCGCGCGACGCCGACCAGGTCCGCGCCCAGCTGCGCGAGGCCGTCGAGGTGGACGACGCGCCGACCGTGGTCCGCTTCTCCAAGGGCGCCGTCGGCCCCGCCGTCCCCGCCGTCGGCCGCGTCGGCGGCATGGACGTGCTGCGCGCCCCCGGCACCGGCACCCCGGACGTCCTGCTGGTCTCCGTCGGCGCGTTCGCGCCGATGTGCCTGGAGGTGGCGGGCCTGCTGGACAAGCAGGGCATCTCCACCACCGTGGTCGACCCGCGCTGGGTCAAGCCCGTCGACGAGGCCATGGCCCCGCTCGCCGAACGCCACCGCGTGGTCGTCACCGTCGAGGACAACTCACGCGTCGGCGGTGTCGGTTCCGCCGTCGCCCAGGCGCTGCGCGACGCGGGCGTGGACGTGCCGCTGCGCGACTTCGGCATCCCGCCGCGCTTCCTCGACCACGCCTCCCGCGCCGAGGTCCTGGCCGAGATCGGACTCACCGCGCCCGACATCGCCCGCCAGGTCACCGGCCTGGTCGCCAGGCTCGACGGCCGGTACGACCACACGGGCGCCGGGGCGGACACCGTGGAGGCCGCCCGCGACTGACGCCGCGCCACCGATATTGAGCCGATGGGCCGGTCTCTCCACTCGTTGCAGTGGTGAAACCGGCCCATCCGCGTGAATCGGCTCACGCCCGGGCATACGCAGTACGCCCCCCTCTCGATCATGTCGGGGACGACAAGCGTCGGAGGTATCCGTGAGCAACAGCAGCCTCTTCAGGACCAAGAAGATCGAGCAGTCGATCCGGGACACGGAGGAACCGGAGCACGCGCTCAAGAAATCCCTGTCCGCACTGGACCTGACCGTGTTCGGCGTCGGTGTCATCATCGGCACCGGCATCTTCGTACTCACCGGCACGGTCGCCAAGGACAACGCCGGGCCCTCCGTGGCCCTGGCGTTCGTGGTCTCCGGTGTGGTCTGCGCGCTCGCCGCGCTCTGTTACGCGGAGTTCGCCTCCTCCGTCCCGGTGGCCGGTTCCGCGTACACCTTCTCCTACGCCTCGCTCGGCGAGCTGCCCGCCTGGATCATCGGCTGGGACCTGGTCCTGGAGTTCGCGCTCGGCACGGCGGTGGTGGCCGTCGGCTGGTCGGGCTACATCCGTTCGTTCTTCGACAACGCCGGCTGGCAGTTCCCCGAGGCCCTGGGCGGCCGGGACGGGGCCGAGGGCTTCGGCTTCGACATCCTCGCCGCAGCCCTGGTGCTGGTGCTCACCGCCATCCTCGTCCTCGGCATGAAGCTCTCGGCGCGGATCACCTCGCTCGTGGTCGCCATCAAGGTGACCGTCGTCCTCATCGTGATCATCGCGGGTGCCTTCTTCATCAAGGGTTCCAACTACGACCCCTTCGTCCCCAAGTCGCAGCCGGTGGAGGCCGGAGCGGGGCTCGACTCACCACTGATCCAGCTGATGTTCGGCTGGGCACCGGCCAACTTCGGCGTGATGGGCATCTTCACCGCGGCCTCGGTCGTCTTCTTCGCCTTCATCGGCTTCGACATCGTCGCCACGGCCGCCGAGGAGACCAGGAACCCGCAGCGCGACATGCCCCGCGGCATCCTCGGCTCGCTGTTCATCTGCACCGCCCTGTACGTCGCCGTCTCGATCGTCGTCACCGGCATGCAGCACTACAGCGAGCTGTCCGTCGACGCCCCGCTCGCCGACGCCTTCAAGTCCACCGGGCATCCCTTCTTCGCGGGCGTGATCAGCTTCGGCGCCGCCGTCGGCCTGACCACGGTGTGCATGATCCTGCTGCTCGGCCAGACCCGGGTGTTCTTCGCGATGAGCCGGGACGGACTGCTGCCCCGCTTCTTCTCCCGCGTCCACCCGAAGTTCCGGACCCCGTACCGGCCGACCATCCTGCTCGGCGTGATCATCGCCATCGTCGCCGGCTTCACCAGCCTGAGCGAGCTGGCCGAGCTGGTGAACATCGGCACGCTGTTCGCGTTCGTCATCGTGGCGATCAGCGTGATCATCCTGCGCCGTACCCGCCCGGACCTGCCGCGCGCCTTCCGCACCCCGCTGGTGCCGCTGCTGCCGATCGTGTCGGTGGGCGCGTCGCTGTGGCTGATGCTGAACCTGCCCGCCGAGACCTGGGTCCGGTTCGGCATCTGGATGGTCATCGGCGTCGTCGTGTACTTCCTCTACAGCCGCACCCACAGCCGCCTGGCCAGCGGCGAGGACACGCCCGCCTCCCCGGCCGGCCCCGCCGGCCCGAGCGACCGGTAGCCGGACGACGGGAGCGCCGGCCCCGGAGGGAACGCGTCCGGGACCGACGCTCCCGTCGCCGTCACCGGGGCCGTACGGTCCGCGGCCCCGCCACCTCCGCGCCCAGCTCCGTCACCCGGCGGCGCAGTTCGCGGTCGGCCGTCACCACCAGGACGGGGCGGTCACCGGCGGCCCGTGCGACCAGGCCGACCATGTGGTCGTCCCCGCTGCCCGGCGCCGACTCCACCCGTACGCCGTCGACGGACTCCACCCCGCGTGCCGCGCCCTCCACCACCAGCACGACCTCCACCGGCCCGGCATGCCCCGGCACCCCGTCCGCCGCCAGCCGGTCCCGCAGGCGCTCCGCGGCCCCGCGCCGGTCGCGCCACCAGCCGTCGGGCACCGAGCCGACGACGTTCGCGGCGTCGACGATCACGAGCAGGGGGGCGTTGTCGTCCATGCGGTCAGGGTCGCACGCGGTCACCGCCCCCGACGGCACCCGATCGACACGGAGCCGGTGGCCCCGCTTAGAGTGATGCGGTGAATGGCGACTGGCTTCTCCTCGGCCGCGACGGCCGCCTCAGTGTGTACCTCCCTGCCGACGACGCCGCCCTGTGGCGTGCCGAACGCGCGCCCGCGGGCGCCTGGGAGGCCCCGCGCCGGTTCGGCGGCGACCAGGCACTGCGCCCCGGCCTCGCGGTCGGCCGGGGCCTCGACGGCTACGCCCATCTGGTCGCCTGGCGGCCGGCCGGCGCCGACCGGTGCGGGCTCGTGCACACCACGCACTTCCGGCCGCTGCTCGCACCCCTGGACTGGGAGCCGGCCGGCCACCCCAACAAGCAGGGCGACCGCACCGGGACGCCGGCCGTCGCGGTCGACGCCCAGGGGCGCGCCCATGTCTTCGTCCGCAACGGGGGCGGCGGCATGAGCATGGTGGCCCAGAAGGAGAAGGGCGGCTGGGACCCCTGGCGCGACCTCAAGGGCCGCGGCGTCCAGGAGGCGCCCGCGGCGGTGACGGCCCAGTCCGGTCTGGTCCAGGTGTACGCGTCCGTCCCGGGTGGCATCCTGCACTGGCGTCAGGACAAGGCGGGTGCGCGGCCGGTGCTGGGGGAGCGCCTCGACGCGGCGGTCCGCCCGGGCACCCTGCGCGCGCTCGCGACCTCCGCCGGGCACACCACCGTCCTGTACACCGACGACGGCACCGGTGAGCTGTGCGCCTGGCGCCCCGGCGGCAAGCCGACGCCCCTGGTGGCCGCCGCAGGCCCCGGCCCCGTATCCGCCGTCCGCTGTGTCATAGACGGTCACGACTGCACGGTGGTAGCCCAGCGCTCGGCGGGCAGCGGCCGGGTCGCCTTCGCCGCGTACCCCTCGGAACTGGAGGAGATGGGCGCGGCCTGGACCGAGTCGGGCCCCGCGCTGCCGGCTGACGCGACGGTCTCCCTGGCGCTGGACGCCGACGGCCGGCTGGTGGCCGCGACGCTCTCCCCGTCCACCGGGCGGCTCCACCTCACCCGGCGCAAGGACGAGGCGGGGCTGGCGCTGGGGGCGTGGCAGGCGATGTGATCGTGCCGTCGCGGGCCGCCGGAATCAGCGAGTGACGGCCGGGAGTACCGGCAGCGCTCCGAAGTGTGCAGTCCACCGGACCGGGACGACTCCGGGCACACGGCCGTCACAACATGTTCGCCGAACGTTCGATCTATGATGGTTCGCGCTCAGCCTCCGCGCAGGACAGACCCTCAGGAGGGTGGCAGGTCAGCCGCGCTCTGCGGCAGGAGGGGCAGGTCACGTCATGCGGACCACATCCGGGCGCGGCGCCGCCCGCGAAAGATCTACCGACCGGAGCGCCGGCTCCGGATCCGAGGCGTCCACCGCTGAGGCGATCCTCGACGGTCGATGGCTCGTTCTCGGGAAGGACGGCAGACTCACTGCCTACGCCCGCACTCGCACCGGGTTGTTGCGTTGGACGGAGACCAGGTCCGGCGGTCCGCACTGGTCGGAACCGCAGCTCATTCCGGTTCCGGACCTCACTCATCTCTCGGTGGTCCAGGGCGCCGACACCTACGTCCACTTCGTGGGGCGGCGGGCCCGCGTGGCCGACGGGGCGCCTGTCGTGGACATCGTGCACGCCATTCAGTACCAGACCGCCCGTCCCGTCACCGAGTGGCGGTCGCTGGGCAATCCGCACAAGGAGCGGGAGAAGGCCGCCCGTTTCGGTGCACCGGTGGCCGCGGTGAGCGCGACCGGCCGGGTACACGTCCTCGCGCGTAACGCGGGTGGGGGACTGATGCTCCGCCGGGAGGCGCCCAGTGGCAAATGGGAATCCTGGCTGGATCTCAAGGGCAGCGGTGTACGGGATGGTTTTGCCGCGACCGCCCACGCCTCCGGTCGCATCGAGGTACTCGCCGGCAACACGCAGCACGCGATGCGGTGGCTCCAGGCCGATGCCGACGGAGACTTCGAACGCGAGTCGAACATCCCGCTGCGCGTGGCGCCAGGCACTGCCGCACTGCTGGAGACGGCGCCGGACCGGTCGACCTACTACTGGTCCGACGAGGACAGTGGCCAACTCGTCGCCCACCGCCCCGGCGGCTGGGTGATTCCCCTCGGCGTGTCGACGGCCGACCGGGTCGCGGTGCTGCGTGCCGTGCTGGACGGGTACGACTGCACGGTGCTGGCCCACCGTGGGCTTGACGGTTACGTCATGTTCGCCGTGTGCGGCACCGAGAACGAGGGAGCCGGCCTTTGGTGGGCGCCGACCGGGGAGCGGAGCGAGGGCGCACCGGCGCTGGCGCTGGACGGACACGGCAGGGTCGTTCTCGCGCTGATCGGGCCGGACGGAGCGCTGCGCGTGGCCCGGCAGGGGACGGGGCCGGGCCTGGCGTTCGACCCGGTGGTGCGCGTCTGACGCCCGCCCCAGTGGGGCTGCGGACGCTCGGATCCGCGGCTCAGGAAGCGCCGCCGCCCTTGGCGGGAGACTTCTTGGCCGACGCCGGTATCTCCTCGTCCTTGCGCAGCGCCGCCCAGAGCTGGTCCGCCTGCGGACGGGCCGCCACGACCCGGTTGGGGTCCTGGGTGTCGTACGCCACGGGCAGCATGATGGTTTCCATGGAGGACGGGTCGACACCGTTGAGACTGCGGCCGAACTCGGCGAGCTTGGTCAGGGAAGCCAGTTCGGAGTCGGTGGTCAGGGCCGCGGTGAGCTGGTCCGCGATCTTGTAGGTCTTGGTCGGGCTGCCCAGCAGGTCCTGACGCTTGATCTCACTCAGCAGGGCGAGCATGAACTGCTGCTGGAGACCGATGCGACCGAGGTCGCTGCCGTCGCCGACGCCGTGCCGGGTACGGACGAAGGCCAACGACTCGGTGCCGTTCAGCTTGTGCGTACCGGCGGTCAGGTCGAGACCGCTGGCAGGGTCCTGGATGTCCTCGTCGACGGTGACGGTGACGCCGCCGATCGCGTCCACCAGGTCCTTGAAGCCGGCGAAGTCGATTTCCACGTAGTGGTCCATGCGGATGCCGGACATCTGCTCGACGGTCTTGACCACACAGGCCGGACCGACCTGCGAGTAGATGGAGTTGAACATCACCCGCTTCGCCGAGCCGACCTCGGACCCGTCCTGCTTCGCGCACGCGGGCCGGGTCACCAGGGTGTCGCGCGGGATGCTCACGGCGACGGCCTCGGTACGGCCCTCCGGTATGTGCATCACCATCGCGGTGTCCGAGCGGGCCCCGGCGACCTTGCCGGTGTTCAGTTCGGCGTTGTCCCCGGAGCGCGAGTCGGAGCCCAGGACCAGGATGTTCTGCCCTGAGGTGGGCAGCTTCTCCGGCCGGTCGTCGCCTATCGCCTCGTTGATGTCGACGCCCTTGATGTTGCCGTTGAGGTCGCTGTACATCCAGTAGCCGATGCCTCCCGCGACCAGGACAAGCAGCACCAGGCTCAACGCGATCCAGCGCCAGACCCGCCGTCGCCGCGGAGGCCGGGCCGACCGCCGGCCCGAGGGCGCACGCCTGGACCGGCGAGGGCTTGTCTCCGTCGGAGCGTGCGTCATGGACCTCGGTCCTCTCTCGTCAACCGAACATGAAAGAAGGGCACGAGTGGGGGGAGAGGCCGAGCCCGGCCACGGCGGTGGTCGCCGAGCGTTTCCGAACTATAGACCGATTGTCGGACGCGTCGGACGCTACCCCGGGGAACCTGTCGGATCTCCGATGTTCACGCGTATGTCAGGGAGGCGTGTATTTTCCGTCATATGTGATTGCTGTTGACAGTTATCGGGACTCCTGGCGAAGATGTGCCGGTCCTGTGAACGTTAAAGTTCACGGTGGGAACGCGTCGGCCGATCGGCCGACGTTGGATGTGGTCGTGCATCGAGCCGGGGGGCACGAGGGCTCATGGCCACCAGTGCTCACTCCGGTGCGTCCGGAGTGAGAGAGGGAGGGTGACCGTGTGGCTGCGTGCGTCGTCCTTTGAGGATCAGTGGCGTGACGACCGTATCTGACTTCACCGGCCAGCGACTGGTTGTGCCGGGCGGTGACCGTCAGGGAATCAGCGGACCGCGACGGCCCGCAGCGGCCCCGCCCACGACCCTGACGAGCGAGCACGGTGACGTCTACGTCGAACCCGGACTGGCCCCGCTGGCGGCCCGTGAGGCCAACCGCTCGGCGCTCGTCGCGCTGCTCGACCAGGCCGGCGTCGCCCACTTCGCCGTGCGCGGAACGGTCGACCACGGCACGGTCGTCGGCGTGGCCGAGGACGATCGGGAACGTGCGCTACAGGCGGTGTTCCGCGGGCTGAGCCAGTACCCGGGCCACCTGAGCGTCGTCGACCCGGAAGCGCCCCGGCCCGCCAAGCCGGTCTCCTCGCGCGACCCCCGGGCCTGGCGCGAGGTCGCGACCGCGCGTGTGGTGCAGGTCAGCTGGTACCGCACCGACCCGGGGCGGCATCTGCTGCTGGGGCACGAGTACGGCTGTGCCGTCGAGTTCTGGCAGCGGCACGGCACCCACCTCGTCGCGCCCCGAGCCAACCGCGCCACCTGGGCCGTGGCCGCCGACGGCATGAACGTCATCGGCGCCGCCCGGCTCTTCAGCCGGTTCGTCTCGGACTGGACCCCGCGGCACGTCGCACCCGCGGTGCCCACCCGTCCCGAGTTCCTGGTGCACTGCGCCGACGACATCGCCTTCGCCGTGGACGCTGTCTACACCTGGGTCGACGGCAACGACCCCGCGTGGAAGCAGCGCAAGGCCCAGGCGAAGGGTGAGGTCTACCACGCGGAGTCGGCCAGTGACGCCCGCTTCATCAGCCGGGACGAGCTGCGCTACTCGGTCCGGTCCATCCACATGTTCACGCCCTGGATCCGGAACATCTACGTCGTCACCGACGACCAGGTTCCGGACTGGATGCGCGAGGACCTGTTCGGCCTCCGTATCGCCAGCCACCGGGAGATCTTCCGCAACCCGGCGGACCTGCCGACCTTCAACTCACACTCGATCGAGAGTCAGCTCCACCACATCGAAGGTCTCGCCGAGCACTTCCTATACTTCAACGACGACATGTTCATGGGGCGCCCGGTGGCCCCGCACGCCTTCTTCACCCCGAACGGCACGGCCCGCTACTTCCCCTCGCGCAACCGCATCCCCCAGGGGCCGGTCGCCGAGACCGACACCCCGGTGGACGCGGCTTGCAAGAACAACCGGGCGTTGCTGCGTGAACGTTTCGGCAAGGTCATCACCCAGCCCATGGAACACATCCCCTACGCTCTGCGCCGCTCGGCGATGGAGGAGGCCGAACGGGAGTTTCCCGAGGCCTGGGCGCGTACTTCCGGCAGCAGGTTCCGGGCCATGACCGACCTGTCGCCGACCTCGTCGTTCGCGCTCTACTACGCGGCGCTGACCGGGCGGGCCCAGCCGGGATCCATGCCCTTCACCTACCTCCAGCTAGCCGTGCCCGATCTGGCGGACCGGCTGCAACGGCTGCTCGGCGGCCGCGACCAGGACACCTTCTGTCTCAACGACGCCTTCTCGACCCCGGAGGACATCGAGGCGCAGCAAGAGCTGCTGGACGACTTCTTCACCTCCTACTTCCCCACCCCAAGCCCCTTCGAGCGATGAGACGGAGTTCGTGACGTGCCCGATCCGACGTCGATGAACTCCGCGGTTCACGTCTACAAGCGGTTCGTTCCCCAGCCGGTGCGCTCGGCCGCCGCGAGCACGCTGCCCGCGGGCGTACGACGCAAGGTCAAGGGCGGTCTCGTCCGTACCCTGAACCGCCGTGAGGCCCGCCTGCACCGCAGGGCCCTGCGCCGGGTCCGCCGGGCGGGACTCGGGAACTCCGAACGTCGCACGCAGGCGCCCGACGGCAGGGTCGGCCACGTGCACACCGGACTCACCGTCGACCTGGCCCGCCGACTGGACCACGACCTGGTCGCCCAAGCCCTCGACGCGGCCGAGGTGCCCTGGTTCGCGGTGCCCGCATTGGACGACCGCCGGCTCTGCCTCGCCGTCGAGCAACGGCACAAGGGCACCGTCCGCCGGGTACTGCGGGCCCTGCTGGAGGCGCACACCGGCTACGTCGTCTCCGTCTCCCCGGCCGCGGGTGACACCCGTGAGACACCGGGCAGCCACGTCAAGGCGTGGAAGCACTACGGCAAGGCCAAGGTGATCCGCCTGACGTGGCTGCGTACCGACCCCACCGAGAACCTGTGGGTCGGTGAGGACCAGGGCATCGAGATCGAGTTCTGGACGGCCAACACTGACCAGCCCCACGAACGGCTGATCGGCCCTCGCCCGAACCGGGTTCAGCGCGCCGTGCCGGCCGAAGCGCCGGGCATCGAGATCGGCCTTGACCGGCTGTCCGGCTACTGCGACATCGACGGCGAACTGGAGCCGACGATCACACTGGAGGACTTCGACGTCGTGCGGCTGGAGGAGATCTCCTTCCCCGTGGACGCGGTGCTTCTGTGGCAGCATCCGAGCCCCTGGGGAGAGGAACTCCTGCGTGCCGGACTGCGGTCCCTGCACCAGTACGCCCCGTGGGTCGACGTCGTGCATGTGGTGGCCCAGGCGGAGCCGCCGGTCTGGCTGAAGGCGGACGAACGGCTCAGCGTGGTCCGTGCCGGACACGGTGCCGAATGGCAGCTCGACCAGCTCCCCGACGTGGCCGAACACTTCCTCCTGCTGCGGCCCGGAGCTCTGATCGGCCGTCCGGTACGTCCCTTCGACTACTTCACACCCAGTGGTGGGACCCGCCCGCGACGCGGCCCCTGGAACGCGTCCGAGTCGTTTGCCGAGTGGGTGCGTGCCGCTTACTCCGTCACCGGCCGCGTCACCGGCCACGGCTACGCCGCAGGTCCCCAGCCCTACCGGGCCGAGACCCTCACCCGGCTGGCAGAGGCGGGGGCGCACCCGCTCCCTCTCGCGGACGAGCAGACCCTGCCCGCCGTGCCCGGCACCCACTCCATGGACGGTGTGGTCCACCACTACGGGTACGTATGCGGTCTCGCCGACCCCTCGGGCGAGGCCTCGGTGGCACTGCACGCGGCCCTGCCCGGCATCGGTACCCATCTGGAACGGCTGCTCGTCCGGCGTGATGTGCAGCAACTCCAGTTCTTCGGCCTGGGGGCCGAGGAGGCGGGCGCACGAGGCGGAACCGAAGCCGTCCTGAGCTTCCTGCACCAGTACTTCCCCATTCCCAGCGTCTTCGAGCATCGCCGCCCGCAGACCCCGACAGAGCCGGACAACCACTCGTGAGCACAGGGAACCCCGAGGCGTCCGCCGCGGTCGGGGCCTACCGCACCCTGGTCCCCGCGGGTCTCAGACGTCGTATCGCAGGTCGTGTTCCCGTGCGTCTGCGCATGGTGCTCAAGCACCTGCTCCGCCGTCTGCACGCACTCTCCCTGGCGTCCCGGCTGTTTCGGGGCGTCCGGGCCCGCCGCCGCTGGCCGCATCTCTTCCGCGAGGCCGAGCGGCTCGCGGCACTGGCCGGACACGAGAACCGGATCACTCTGGTCCGACCCACCGTCTCGCCGCTCGGTCTGCGCGAGGCCAATCTCGAACTGGTGGTGACCGCGCTGGAGGAAGCGGGCATCGACTACTTCGCGATCCGCGGGAACTCCGACTTCCGTTCCTGCCTCGCCGTCGCCGCCTCCGACCGCGAGCGGGTCGGCAGGGCATTGGAGCGCGTCGCGGAGCAGAGCCCCATCTATGTTCGGGCCTGCCGGGGGGAGACGGCACAGGGCCGGGCGGTGCTGGCAGGCTCGCGCAGCGGTCGGCAACTGGCGCGGCACGCGGCTGTTCTGCAGATCGGCATGGTGTGGAGCGATCCTACCGGCTCCCTGGTGCTCGGCCTGGAGTACAGCTGCGACCTCGAGTTCTGGCGACCGGAGGCCGGCAGCCTCCTGGCGCCGCGCCTCAACCGGGTCACGGAGGACGTGTCCCTCCACGAGGCCCGCGTCACGGTGCCGGTCAGCCGGCTGACCGGCTTCGCCGCCCTGCACACCCGCCGTACCCGCTCGGTGCGCACCGTCCGGGCCGCTGCGGACGCCCTGCCCGAGGACGTCCGCTTCCCCATCGACGTCGTCTACACCTGGGTCGACGGCAACGACCCCGCGTGGCAGCGGCGCCGCAGTGCCTACGGAGGCGGCTACCACACCGAGTCGGCGAACGCGGCCCGCTACATCAGCCGCGACGAACTGCGCTACTCGCTGCGCGCGTTGGAGCAGAACGCCCCCTGGGTGCGCCACGTCTACCTGGTGACGGACCGGCAGCGCCCGGCCTGGCTCAACGACAGTCATCCGCGACTGACCGTCGTCGACCACTCCGAGATATTCGCCGACCAGGAGTCGCTGCCCACCTTCAACTCGCATGCCATCGAGAGCCGCCTGCACCACATCAAGGACCTGTCCGAGCACTTCCTCTACCTCAACGACGACATGTTCCTGGGCCGCCCGGTCACTCCTCAGGACTTCTTCCTGTCCAACGGCGTGACCCGGACCTTCTTCTCGCCGTCGCAGGTACCGCGCTGGGACCTCAGCCCCGTGGACCGACCCGTCGACGCGGCCGGAAAGAACAACCGACGGCTACTCCTGGACAACTTCGGCTCGGTCATCGTCCAGAAGCTCCGGCACGCCCCCTACGCCCTGCGCCGCAGCGTGCTGCAGGAGATCGAGGACGAGTACAGCGAAGCCCACCGGCAGACGTCGCGCAGTCGGTTCCGCAGCCCCACCGACATCTCCATCCCGTCTTCGCTGTACCACTACTACGCCTACTTCACCGGCCGGGCGGTGCCGTCCGACATCCGGTTCGCCTACCTCGATCTCGCCAAGCCGGAGGTGCAGCGCAGGCTCGGCGTACTCCTGGCCCGCCGGGACCGGCAAGCGTTCTGCATCAACGACACCCTGTCCGACGGCCACGACGTCGACCGCCAGACGGCGATGCTCAAGGCATTCCTCGACGCCTACTACCCGGTGCCCAGTCCCTTCGAGCGGAAGGAGCGCGAGGTCCGGTGAAGATCTCCTTCCTGATCAACAACATCTACGGCATCGGCGGTACCAACAGAACCGTCATCAACCTCGCCGAGGCGCTCTCCGTCCACCACGACGTGGAGATCGTCTCGGTCTTCCGGCGGGCGAACACCACCAAGTTCGAGATCTCACCACGTATTACGGTCCGGGCCCTCGTCGACCTGCGACCGGGCTCGACCGACCGCGGCGCCGCAGGAGCGGACAGACCCAGCGAAGTAGTACCGCGCCAGGAGGAGTTCTACGCGCAGTACAGCCGGTTCACCGACGAGCGCATCATCCGGGAGTTGCGGAAGACCAACGCCGACGTGGTCGTCGGCACCCGGCCCAGCCTCAATCTCTTCGTCGCCGCCCACACCCGCGAAGGTGCTCTGCGCGTCGCCCAGGAGCACATGACACACCTCGCCATCCCGTCGGCCGTGCGCGCCGAGATGGCGCGTGTCTATCCGCGGCTGGACGCGATCACAACGGTCACCGAGGCCGATGCCCGCTCCTTCATGGAGAACACCCCGATACCGGGCATCCGTGTGGTCGGTATCCCCAACAGCGTGCCGCGACCGGCCGTGCAGCCCTCCGACTGCACGCGCAAGATCGTGGTCAGCGCCGGCCGCATGCACCACATCAAGCGGTACGACCTGCTGATCCGGGCCTTCGGCAGCCTGGCCGAGGAGTTCCCGGACTGGCAGCTGCGCATCTACGGAGACGGTGGCGAGGCCTCGAAACTGCGAGCGCTGGTCACCGAACTCGGACTGGCCGGACGCGTGTTGCTCATGGGCGGGTTCTCGCCGATCGAGTCCGAGTGGGCCAAGGGGTCGATCGCGGCCGTCACTTCGAGCGCGGA
This sequence comes from Streptomyces sp. NPDC058534, assembly GCF_042717365.1. Classification (NCBI taxonomy): domain Bacteria; kingdom Bacillati; phylum Actinomycetota; class Actinomycetes; order Kitasatosporales; family Streptomycetaceae; genus Streptomyces; species Streptomyces sp. NPDC058534. Next base: position 41,275 of record NZ_JBHXNW010000057.1, on the reverse strand, counting down.
GTCCTTCGGCATGACCCTGGTGGAGGCGATGCGGTGCGGGCTGCCCGTGGTCTCCACCGACTGTCCGGTCGGGCCCCGCGAGATCCTCCGTCACGGTGAGGACGGTTTTCTTGTGCCCAACGGCGAGGTGGAGGGAATTGCCTGGGGCCTGCGCCGCCTCATGGCCGACGAGATACTGCGTCGGGACATGGGCGAGGCCGCGCTGCGCAACGCCGCCCGCTACGACCCGGCGGCCGTGGCCGACCGCTACGTGAAGCTCTTCGAGGAGGCCGCCCGCCGCCGGGCCGACACGGTGCGCGGCTACCGTGTGCCTGCCGGACCCCGTCGGGCGGTGGCCCAGGCCACCGTCCCCCCGACGGCGCTGGGCGCGGCGACCGTGGACGTCACCACCGACGGCGCCGGCTGGCTGCGCTTCAGCGCCGAAGGGCCAGGAGAGAGCCGCCAGCGCTGGCAGTTCGTACTGCGCCACAAGTCGTCCGACGGCAAGCGGCGCCCCGACCTGCCCATGCGGACCTCACGCACGCACCTGGACAACGGCGGAACCCGCTACACCGCGGCGCTCGGCCCTTCAGCGCTGGACGAACTCGGTGACGGACGCTGGCAGGTGGCCATGCTGACCGCCAAGTCGAAGCCCGTGCACATGAAGGCCGGCATCCGCGACACCCGTGCACTCATCGACGCGCGCGCCGACCTCGTCGGCCGCCCACCGGCCGGCCCGGTCGCCTGGAACCTGCCCTACGCCCACTCCAACGGCAGGCTGATGCTGCGCACCGTGGTGCGCGAGGACCACGCGGAGTGCACGGGAGTCGACATCGGTGATGGCACCATCACGGTGCGGGGCGTCCTGTGCGGGGCCCGCCGGATCGAGCCGGGCGCGCTCTTCGTCGTCAGCCGCCGCGGACGGCACGGAAAGAACCTCACCGTGCCCGTGCAGGCGCTGGGAAGGCAGGGCTTCCGGGCCGAAGTTCCGGTGCGCCAGGTCGTCGACCACCGGCTGGAGCGCTGGGAGGACTGGGACTGGTGGCTGCAGCCGACCCCGTCGGACCGGCGCAAGGTGCGCGTATGCCATGTGCTGGAGGACTTCCCGGACGTCAAGGGAGCGTACGCCTACCCGGCCCTGCCGCTCGCCGGTGACGGAGTCTCGCAGTACGCGGTGATCCATCCGGTTCGGCCGGTGTGGGTCAGGCCCTACTGCTCGGCCTCGGGAGCGATGGCCATGAACGTCGTGGACCGTTAGGAACGGAAGCCAATGAACCGCACCATCTTCGTCCTCGGCGATTCCGTACCCGCCCCGCGTACGGAACAGGAGGCCCCCATGGCGGGCTGGGGCCAGAAGATCGAGGAACTTCTGGCGGGGCACGTCGCCGTGGCCAACTACGCCCGAAGCGCCATGACCACACGGAAGTACTTCACCGAACGCTTCCCGGCGATGCTCAACCGGATGAGGCGGGGGGACATCGTCCTCATCGGCTTCGGTTGTGTGGACCACATGATCCACAACGGCACACGGTACGTGCCGGTACCCGAGTACCAGGAGTTCCTGCGACTGTTCGCGCGGTACGTGCACGCGGAAGGAGGGGTACCCGTGCTGGTCACCCCTTGCGCGCGCTACGCCTTCTCCAGCGGTGGCGAGGTGCTCAACACGCTGGGGCCCTATCCCCGGGCCATGCTGGAAGTGGCCGGTGAGCTCGGAGCACCGGTGATCGACCTGACGAGCCGCACCAGGGAACTGTGGGCCGAGATGGGCCCGACGCGGCTGCGGCAGTACTTCTGCTGGACCGACGCGGGTGAGCACCCGTCGCATCCCGACGGTGTCATCGACTCGACACACCTCAACCACACCGGCGCCTACGAGGTCGCCCGTGTCGTGGTCGCCGGACTGTGCAACCTCGGCGTCCTGGACAAGGCGGACGTGGACGTCACGGCGCTCATGACGCCGCCCACCATGCCGCCGGTCTCGACCGAGTTCACCATCCAGTCCCCGGAGTCCGCGCTTCAGTACGAGCAGCGAGTGGGGGAGCCGTCCAACGTCTCCAAGCCGTCGGCCGGCGCGCTCGCCGGTCCCATGGTGAAGTTCTCCGGTGTCGCATCACCCGGCACCGACTACATCCTGTTCTTCGAACAGGGCCGGTACGTCGGAGGCGCTCACGTGGGCGGCGCCGGCCAGTGGACCTGGCGCCGGTCGGTCAGTTGGGAGGCCGGCGAGCACGTCGTCCAGTGTGTCGGGCTCCGCGACGACGGCTGTTCGCCGGTGCTGGAGCACCGCTTCACCGTACTGACGGAGGTGTCGCCGCCCGTCGTCTCGACTCCCGCCGAAGGAGCGTTCTCAGGGCCACGACCGCGTTTCTCAGGGAAGGTGGAACCCGGTGCCACGAAGGTCGTTCTGATGGAGCGGGGGCTCCTCGTCGGGGCGACCGGGGTCAACGACAACGGGGAGTGGGCGTTCAGCCACGCGCACCCCTGGCGCCCAGGGACCCATACGGTAGAGGTGATCGCCCTGTTCGGCGCGACCGAGTCGGCACCGACCGCCACCACGTTCAAGGTCGTCGGCATTCCGGAGGGGAGCCCCATCCGGTCGTTCGGAGCATCGCGGCACACGTGCGGCGACGTCTGCGAACACCGGCCCTTCACCGGCGACTGGTAGGCGGCCATCCACGGCAGGTGCCGCCCGAACGGCCGACGGGCCGTACAGAGTCACCCCTGTACGGCCCGACTGCCGGCGTGCGGGATGCTAGGCCGGAACCGAAGCCACGCCCGCCTCCAGGAACGGCTTCCCGTTCACCCGCTGCGAGACGCCCTCGCGGTCCAGGTACGGCGTGATGCCGCCCAGGTGGAAGGGCCAGCCGGCGCCCGTGATCAGGCAGAGGTCGATGTCCTGGGCCTCGGCGACGACGCCCTCGTCGAGCATCAGGCCGATCTCCTGGGCGACCGCGTCGAGCACCCGCGCCCGCACCTGCTCCTCCGTCAGGACGGTGTCGCCCTGCTTGAGGAGCGCGGCGACCTCCGGGTCCAGCTCGGGCTTCCCGCTGTCGTAGACGTAGAAGCCGCGCTTGCCGGCCTCGACGACCGCCTTGAGGTTCGGGGAGACCGTGAAGCGCTCGGGGAAGGCCCCGTTGAGGGTCTCCGAGACGTGCAGGCCGATCGCGGGGCCGACCAGCTCCAGCAGGACCAGCGGGGACATCGGCAGGCCGAGCGGCTCCACTGCCTTCTCCGCGACGTCCACCGGCGTGCCCTCGTCGATGACGTTCTGGATCTCGCCCATGAAGCGGGTCAGGATGCGGTTCACGACGAACGCCGGGGCGTCCTTGACGAGGACCGCGGTCTTCTTCAGCTTCCTGGCGACGCCGAACGCCGTGGCCAGCGACGCCTCGTCGGTCTGCTCGCCGCGGACGATCTCAAGGAGCGGCAGGATCGCGACCGGGTTGAAGAAGTGGAAGCCGACGACCCGCTCGGGGTGCTTCAGCTTCGACGCCATCTCCGAGACGGAGAGGGAGGAGGTGTTCGTCGCCAGGATCGCGTGCGCCGGGGCGACCGCCTCGACCTCCGCGAACACCTTCTGCTTGACGCCCATCTCCTCGAAGACCGCTTCGATGACGAAGTCGGCGTCCGCGAAGCCCTCGGCCTTGTCCAGGACGCCGGAGACGAGGCCCTTCAGCCTGTTCGCCTTGTCCTGGTTGATCCGGCCCTTGCCGAGCAGCTTGTCGATCTCGGCGTGGACGTAGCCCACACCCTTGTCGACGCGCTCCTGGTCGATGTCGGTGAGGACGACCGGGACCTCCAGGCGGCGCAGGAAGAGCAGCGCGAGCTGGGAGGCCATCAGGCCGGCGCCGACCACGCCGACCTTGGTGACCGGGCGGGCCAGCGACTTGTCCGGGGCGCCCGCGGGGCGCTTGCCGCGCTTCTGCACCAGGTTGAAGGCGTAGATGCCGGAACGCAGTTCGCCGCCCATGATGAGGTCGGCCAGCGCCTGGTCCTCGGCGTCGAAGCCCTGCTGGAGGTCGCCGTTCCTGGCGGCGGCGATGATGTCCAGGGCGCGGTAGGCGGCCGGGGCGGCGCCGTGCACCTTGCCGTCCGCGATGAAGCGGCCCTTCGCGACGGCCTGGTCCCAGGCGTCGCCGCGGTCGATCACCGGACGCTCGACGGCGATCTCGCCCTTGAGGACGGACGCCGTCCAGATCAGCGACTGCTCCAGGAAGTCCGCGCCCTCGAACAGCGCGTCCGCGATGCCGAGTTCGTGGACCTGCGCGCCCTTGAGCTGCTTGTTCTGGTTCAGGCTGTTCTCGATGATCACCGAGACGGCCTTGTCCGCGCCGATCAGGTTCGGCAGCAGCGTGCAGCCGCCCCAGCCGGGGACGAGGCCGAGGAAGACCTCGGGGAGCGAGAACGCCGGGAGGGCCGCGGACACCGTCCGGTAGGAGCAGTGCAGGCCGATCTCCACGCCGCCGCCCATGGAGGCGCCGTTGTAGTACGCGAAGGACGGCACGGCCAGCTTCGACAGCCGCTTGAGGACGTCGTGGCCGCCCTTGCCGATGGCCAGCGCGTCCTCGTGGCGCTTCAGCAGCTCGACGCCCTTGAGGTCGGCGCCGACGGCGAAGATGAACGGCTTGCCGGTGACGCCGACGCCGACGATGTCGCCGTCCGCGGCCTCCTTCTCGACCTGGTCGATCGCGGCGTCGATGTTCGCCAGCGACTGCGGGCCGAGCGTGGTCGGCTTGGTGTGGTCGTGGCCGTTGTCCAGGGTGATCAGGGCGAAGCGCCCGCCCGCGGCGGAGCCGCTTTCGGACGCTGCCAGGGGCAGGTCGAAGTGGCGTACGTGCGCCTGCGTGACGACCTCGCCGGGGAACAGCTCGGCCGCACCCTTCAGCAGCTCTGCGGTGGTGCTCACTTGTCCCCCTCGAAGTGCGGGTTCTCCCAGATGACGGTCGCGCCCATGCCGAAGCCGACACACATGGTGGTCAGGCCGTAGCGGACGTGCGGCTGCTCCTCGAACTGGCGGGCCAGCTGCGTCATGAGACGCACGCCGGAGGAGGCCAGCGGGTGGCCGTAGGCGATGGCGCCGCCGTACTGGTTGACGCGCGCGTCGTCGTCGGCGATGCCGTAGTGCTCCAGGAAGGCGAGCACCTGGACGGCGAACGCCTCGTTGATCTCGAACAGGCCGATGTCGGAGATGGACAGGCCCGCCTGGGCCAGCGCCTTCTCCGTCGCCGGGATCGGTCCGTAGCCCATGACCTCCGGCTCGACGCCCGCGAAGGAGTAGGCGACCAGTCGCATCTTGACGGGCAGGTCGTGCTCGCGGGCGAAGTCCTCGCTCGCGATGATCGAGGCGGTCGCGCCGTCGTTCAGACCGGCCGCGTTGCCCGCGGTGACCCGGCCGTGCACGCGGAACGGCGTCTTCAGGCCGGACAGGTTCTCCAGCGTGGTGCCCGGACGCATCGGCTCGTCGGCGGTGACCAGGCCCCAGCCCGTCTCGCCCGCCTCTTCGTTGGTGCGGCGCACCGAGACCGGCACCAGGTCGGCCTGGATCTGGCCGCCTGCGTACGCCTTGGCGGCCTTCTCCTGCGAGCGCACGGCGTACTCGTCCGCGCGCTGCTTGGTGATGGTCGGGTAGCGGTCGTGCAGGTTCTCCGCGGTCATGCCCATGAACAGGGCGGACTCGTCGACCAGCTTCTCGGAGACGAACCGCGGGTTGGGGTCGGCGCCCTCGCCCATCGGGTGGCGGCCCATGTGCTCCACGCCGCCCGCGATGGCGACGTCGTACGCGCCGAAGGCGACCGAGCCGGCCACGGTGGTGACGGCGGTCAGCGCGCCCGCGCACATGCGGTCGATCGCGTAGCCGGGCACCGACTGGGGCAGACCGGCGAGGATGCCGGCCATCCGGCCGATGGTCAGGCCCTGGTCGCCGACCTGCGTGGTGGCGGCCACGGCGACCTCGTCGACCTTCTTCGGGTCGAGACCGGGGTTGCGGCGCAGCAGCTCCCGGATCGCCTTCACGACCAGGTCGTCGGCGCGGGTCTCGTGGTAGACGCCCTTCGGGCCCGCCTTGCCGAACGGGGTGCGGACGCCGTCTACGAAGACGACGTCCCTGACGGTACGAGGCACGATGGCTCTCCTCCAGGGTGCGGGGTGGCACTGCTGCGGCACGCATGCACTGAGCGCGCGCTCAGCCCCATGCTACTTATGAGTAACGTAGCTGCCCAGTCCCCCCGGCGGGAGCGGCGAACGTCACACCACCGGGGGCACGCGGAGACGCGGCGCGGTCCGCCGTGGAGGTCAGCCCGGGTCCGCCGCGGAGGTCAGCGCGGTCACCAGTACCGGCGTCACCTGCTCCACCTGCCAGGGCCGGGCCCCGTGGCCGGCCAGGGCGGCGCCCACCGACCCGGCGTCGACCGCGGCCGGCGGCTCCCAGCAGACCCGGCGCACCGTGTCCGGCGTGATCAGGTTCTCCTGCGGCATGGTGAGCTGCTCGGCGAGCGCCGTCACCGCCGCGCGCGCCGCGGACAGCCGGGCCGCGGCGGCCGGGTCCTTGTCGGCCCACGCCCGCGGCGGCGGAGGACCGGTGACCGGCTGGCCGGGCTGCGGCAGCTGCGACTCGGAGAGCGCCTTGGCCCGGTCGACCGACACCTGCCACTGCTCCAGCTGCCGGCGGCTGACCCGCCCGAAGCCGTTCAGCGCGGCCAGCGCCTGCGCGTCGGCCGGCAGCGCGAGCGCCGCCTCGACGATGGCCGTGTCCCCGAGCACCTTGCCGGGGGAGACGTCCCGGCGCTGCGCGATCCGGTCCCGGGCCTGCCACAGCTCCCGCACGACGCCCAGCTGACGGCGCCGGCGCACCTTGTGCATGCCGGACGTGCGGCGCCACGGGTCCTTGCGCGGCTCGGGCGGCGGTGCGGACGCGATCGCGTCGAACTCCTGCCGGGCCCACTCCAGCTTGCCCTGCCGGTCCAGCTCCTTCTCCAGCGCGTCCCGCAGGTCGACGAGCAGCTCGACGTCGAGCGCGGCGTAGCGCAGCCAGGGCTCGGGCAGCGGGCGGGTGGACCAGTCGACGGCCGAGTGGCCCTTCTCCAGGACGAAGCCCAGGACGTTCTCCACCATCGCGCCGAGGCCGACCCGCGGGAAGCCGGCGAGCCGCCCGGCCAGCTCGGTGTCGAAGATGCGGGTGGGCACCATCCCTATTTCGCGCAGGCACGGCAGGTCCTGGGTGGCGGCGTGCAGCACCCACTCCACGTCGCCGACGGCCGCGCCGAGTCCGGACAGGTCGGGGCAGGCCACCGGGTCGATCAGCGCGCTCCCGGCACCCTCGCGGCGCAGCTGCACCAGGTACGCCCGCTGCCCGTAGCGGTACCCGGAGGCACGCTCGGCGTCCACGGCGACGGGGCCGTGCCCGGCGGCGAAGGCGGCGGTCACCTCGGCGAGGGCGGTCGCGTCGGCGATCACCGGCGGAATGCCCTCGCGCGGTTCGAGCAAGGGGGTCGGCGCCTGACTCGCAGAAGATCCGGCGTCGTCCGGAGGGGCGCCTCCGGTGGTTCGCAGTGAACGGTCTGCTGCGGTTTCGTGGGCGTCGGTCACCTGTCAAGAGTATCGGTGGATCGACGGCGGCGGCCGCCCCCGCGCGGCGCCGGCCGGGGGGCGGGGGGGGGGGAACCCACAACAGGGGGGGAGCGGGGGGGGGTGTGTTGAGGGG
>NZ_JBHXNW010000057.1:0-33587 GCF_042717365.1 Streptomyces sp. NPDC058534 | reverse complement strand
GGGGGGTCGTAAACCAGTCAGGTCGGTGAACGGGGTCAGTGGATGATGCCGGTGCGCAGGGCCACCGCGACCATTCCGGCGCGGTCGCCCGTGCCGAGCTTGCGGGCGATGCGGGCCAGGTGGCTCTTGACGGTCAGGGCGGACAGACCCATGGAGACGCCGATCGCCTTGTTCGACTGGCCCTCCGCGACCAGCCGCAGCACCTCCACCTCGCGGCCGGAGAGTTCGCGGTAGCCGCCCGGGTGGCTCGGGGCGCCCGGGGGGCGGCGGTGCAGGCGGGCCGCTGCGGCGCCGATGGGAGCGGCGCCCGGCCGGGTGGGGAGTCCGACGTTGGTGCGGGTGCCGGTGACGACGTAGCCCTTGACGCCACCGGCGAGGGCGTTGCGGACGGCGCCGATGTCGTCGGCGGCGGACAGGGCCAGACCGTTGGGCCAGCCCGCGGCGCGGGTCTCCGACAGCAGGGTCAGGCCGGAGCCGTCGGGGAGGTGGACTTCCGCGACGCAGATGTCGCGGGGCTTGCCGATCCGGGGACGAGCCTCCGCGACGGACGAGGCCTCGATCACATCACGTACACCGAGCGCCCACAGATGGCGGGTGACGGTGGAACGGACGCGCTGATCGGCCACGACCACCATGGCGGTCGGCTTGTTCGGGCGGTAGGCGACCAGGCTTGCAGGCTGCTCGAGGAGAACGGACACCAGGCCTCCTGGGGTGTGGGACGGGGCCGGCTCGTGGGGGTGAAGCCGGGACGAACCGTGCTTTCAAGGTCCCAGTCGTCTTCGGCACCGAACCCGTCCGCCTTTAGAGAATGATCACGATCCGGTGAGTAACAATTCGAGCAATTCGGACACGCGGTCGATCATTCGAAGATCGAACGGTTTCGCACTTTGTCGATACGCGGCCGAAAGTGGCCGTGTCGACAAAGTGACGGAACGTTTCCCAGCCGTGCGGAAGCCCCCAGGTGAAGCGGTATGAGCAGGAGTGGGTCAGCGCGACTGCGGGCCGCGGCGCTGCGGCAGCGTGACGATCGACGCGTCACCGGGCCCGGCCGGCGGCAGCCCCGCGACCTGCGCCAGCAGATCGCACCACGAGGTGAGGTGCGCCGCGGTGTCCGGGACGCCGCCCGGACCCTCGCGCGGCGTCCAGGACGCCCGGATCTCGATCTGCGAGGCCGCCGGGCGCTCCGAGAGCCCCCCGAAGTAGTGGGAGCTCGCGCGCGTGACCGTGCCGCTGGGCTCGCCGTACGTCAGCCCGCGGGCCTGGAGCGCGCCGGTGAGCCAGGACCAGCACACCTCGGGCAGCAGCGGATCCGCGGCCATCTCCGGCTCCAGCTCGGCCCGGACCAGGGTCACCAGCCGGAAGGTGCCCCGCCAGGCGTCGTGCCCGGCCGGGTCGTGCAGCAGCACCAGCCGTCCGTCCGCCAGGTCCTCGTCGCCGTCGACGACCGCGGCCTCCAGCGCGTACGTGTGCGGGGCGAGCCGCTGGGGCGCGCGCGTGGGCTCCACCTCGATCTGCGGCCGCAGCCGCGCGACCCGCAGGGCCTCGACGGCGGCCGCGAAGGTCGGCGGTGCCGTGCTCCCCTTGTGCCGGGCCTCCTCCTCGGTTCCCTTCGCCTCGTCCATTCCGCCAGCGCCGTCCGACAGTCGTCCCTGAGCCGCAGCCATGCGGGGAACATTAAGCGGAACGGCGCCCGGGCGCAGGGAGGGACACCCGCGTGCGGGCGCGATGTCCGGATCACGCGGTACGGCGAGGGCGCGCGGGAGCCGTCCCACCCGCGGTCCGGGACCGTCCGTGCGCCATGCGAGACTTGCCGGTGTGAGTGCCAACCAGAGCCCCGCGAGCCAGCCGCCGACCGCCACGTACGACTCCGCGTTCCTCAGGGCCTGCAGGCGCGAGCCGGTGCCGCACACGCCGGTGTGGTTCATGCGACAGGCCGGGCGCTCGCTGCCGGAGTACCTCAAGGTGCGCGAGGGCATCCCGATGCTCGAGTCCTGCATGCGGCCGGAACTGGTCACCGAGATCACCCTCCAGCCGGTCCGCCGGCACGGCGTGGACGCCGCCATCTACTTCAGCGACATCGTGGTCCCGCTCAAGGCCATCGGCATCGACCTCGACATCAAGCCGGGCGTCGGCCCCGTCGTCGAGAACCCGATCCGCACCCGCGCGGACCTGGCACGGCTGCGCGAGCTGACCCCCGAGGACGTCACCTACGTCAGCGAGGCCATCGGCCTGCTCACCCGGGAGCTGGGCGCCACCCCGCTGATCGGCTTCGCGGGAGCGCCGTTCACCCTCGCCAGCTACCTCGTGGAGGGCGGCCCGTCCCGCAACCACGAGCACACCAAGGCGCTCATGTACGGCGACCCGCAGCTGTGGGCCGACCTCCTGGACCGGCTCGCCGGCATCACCGCCGCCTTCCTGAAGGTGCAGATCGAGGCGGGCGCGAGCGCCGTCCAGCTCTTCGACTCCTGGGTCGGCGCCCTCTCGCCCGCGGACTACAGCCGCTCGGTGCTGCCCGCCTCCCGCAAGGTCTTCGACGCCGTCGCCGGGTACGGGGTGCCGCGCATCCACTTCGGCGTCGGCACCGGCGAACTCCTCGGCCTCATGGGCGAGGCCGGCGCGGACGTCGTCGGCGTCGACTGGCGCGTCCCGATGGACGAGGCGGCCCGCCGGGTCGGCCCCGGCAAGGCGCTCCAGGGCAACCTGGACCCCGCGGTCCTCTTCGCCACCCCGCAGGCCGTGGAGACCAAGGCCGGCGAGGTCCTGGACGCGGCGGCGGGCCTGGAGGGCCACGTCTTCAACCTCGGCCACGGCGTCCTGCCCACCACCGACCCGGACGCGCTGTCCCGCCTCGTGGAGTACGTGCACACCCGCACCGCCCGCTGAGTCCCGCTCACGTCAGCCACGCGGGGCGGCAGTCCTGGTGACACCTCTCACGTCGATGACGGCTCCGCGGGCCCCGCACCGCTCCCCGCCGCCTCCGCGTCCGCCGCTCCCCCCAGCACGGCCGCCGCCACCAGCGGGTACAGCAGCTCGCCCACCGTGGCCGGCCATCGCACCGGCACGACCCGGCGCAGCGCCCCCGGCGCCAGCGTGGACAGCGCCTCCCGGGCCGCCGGACGCGCGAGGTCGGGGAAGCCGCCGAGGTCCCGGGTCACCACGCCCAGGGCGTAGGCGGTGGTCCACACCTCGGCGAGCAGTACGTCGCTGACCCGGTCGTGGATCAACTCCCGGTGCGGGACGCTCTCCAGGGCCGTCCGCAGCGACGCCACGACCCGCTCCCGCCCGATGCCCCGCTCCAGCAGCGCCTCCTCGGCCGGCACCCGGCGCCAGCCGTCCGGACTCGCCGGGTCGCGCAGGTAGACCACGGCCAGCTGCTCCCACCAGCAGAAGTACGGCACGGCGCGCATCGCGGGCAGCACGGAGCCCCAGGGGTCGCCGGCCGGGGCGAGGCAGGCGGCGCTGCGCGGGCCCATCACGTCGTTGCCGACGAGGCTCGGGGGGTTGGCGTGGTCGACCGGGCCGGCCACCGGGACGACCCGGTCGACGTCGTGCAGGTAGTCGAGCAGGGTGACGTCGTCGGTCGCGTCGGGCGCGGCCTTCGCGGTGGCGTACTCCTCGAACCGTTCCTATTCAGTGTGCAGGAGTGAGTCCTGGACCCATTCCTGGACGCTGCGGGCACCCCGAACGGTGTTGGGTGTCCTGGTCGCCCGCGTTCGCTCCGTGTCCGGCGCCACGGATCGTGTCCGTGGTCCGGGAATACGGGGGCGGGGTCCCTCACGCCCAGAGCCTTCCGGGCCGGCCTGGGCGGTCCGATGCCCGCATCCATCGCTCTGGTGGGTGCGGGGCGGTGCCGTCCGACGCCGGACCGGATAGCCCTGGGCGCGTCGCCCGATCGCGATGCTCGCCGCATCGTGACGGGTCGTCCTACGGGTGGTGCTGGTCAACGGTTTCTGCCAGTGCTGGGCACCCCAGCGGGAGGTGTAGGCGGGGTCGACGGCGATGATGGTGACGCCCGTCTGGTCGGCCATCGACACGAGGCGGGCGCGGAGCCGGCCGGTGGGCATGCCGGAGATCAGCTGCCGGAACCGTTTCCGGCCGCCGTGTTTCTCGCGGGTCTTGGCGGCGGTGAAGTCGAGGTCCTCGACGGCAATCGCCTGCACGCCGCTGGAGGTGGCCCAGTGCAGGAGCCGGGTCAGGGCGTGGCGAACCTGCGCGTCGCGATGCTCGGCGGGGCCGGTGAGATCGTAGGAGAAGCGGCGCGGGTCTCCGGTGGGGTTGCCGTGGGTGTCGAGGCGCCAGGCGGCGAGGTGATCGGCGTTCATGTCGACCCCGATCACCCCCTCGGTCAGTGCCGCAGTCAGGGGGATGGTGCGGGTGGCGGGTTTCTGCCAGGACGCGGTCACGTACCAGCGGCCGCGGGCCGGGTCGTGGTGGATGCGGTAGGCGACGGCCCGGTTGCCCGCGATACGGTCGGCCCACTCCTGCCCCCGGTGCGCGAAGGTCACCCGGCCGGTCAGGACGTACCGGCCGTGCGGAGCATTGGCCAGATGGGCAAGCGGGGCGGGGAGCCGGATGCTGACCTCACCGTCCAGGCTGATGCGGATCGTCTCGTTCCCGAACCGCTTCCCGGACTCCCCGTCCGCCTGCACAAACCACCGTTGCGCCTCCCACAGCTCGCGCCAACGGGCCTCGGAGAGCCCGGCGGCGGTCAGATGGTGCCGGGTGCGGGCCAGCCGCTTGCCACCCCGCACCACGTGCACCGAGCCCGCCTTCCAGTCCGCGCGCGCCCGGACCAGCCGGTCCTCCAGCACGTGCAGCCGCCGGGCCTTGGCATGCCACTCCCGCCGACTGCGATACCCACCCGGGGCGCGCTTGGCGCCCTTCTCGCCGACGGGCAGCGACAGCCGGTGCCGCAGCGTCCGCACCCCCGCCTCCAACGACTGCAGATACGCGTGGGCACCACGGCGGGCCAGCCCCCACTGATCATGCGACGCCTTGGTGATCGCACCCGCCCACCGCGCCGACGACAGGGGCGTCAACTCCCGCTTACGCACCGCCCACGCCCCGGCATCATGCCCCAGCCCATCACGACAGCGCGCCTTCAGATCACGACCGGCCAGCGTGCCCAGATGGGCGCCCACCCGCCGCAACACCTCCGCGTCCACGGGAGTGAGCTGCTTGAGCCGGGTACGGACCGCCACCCCCGACGGACCCAGCGCGACGAACGGCGCCGCAAGCCCCCGCAGACCACCCACCCTCGCACCCCCGCTCAGTCATGACGACCCATCCACCCACTCAACGAACACCCTCACCCAAGGTCACGCATTCGACGGACGAACTCCCGATCCCACTCGGACACAGAGCCCTCCGACCTCACCCTCGTACTCACTCAGTCACGCCAGAGCACACTCATGCGCAGTCACCGGCCAGCAGTTCCCAACCCCGGCTGGAGGACGGAGAGCGCGAGCCGACGCAGCTCGCCGCTGTGCTTGCTGGAGGCCATCGGGCGCGCCTTTCGGGTGACGTTCTTGGTATAGACCAAGAGGGTGCGCGTTCAGGTTAACCAGACCTGTCAAGAGGGGTGCCGCCGAACTCGGAAGTAACAACTTTCCTCGTCAGGAGGGGTGTTGACACCTTCCCTTGGTCTAGTCCATTGTGAGGCGCAAGTTCGGCGAGGGACACATGAGACACCAGTTTCCCCGCCGGACACCTGCCGCGGCCGGGCTGCGAAGACCGCTCGCGACGCCTTCCGTACGACGACTTCCGTGACGACCACCCCGGACGAGACGACCATTCCGGACGAGAGCGCGGACCGGGCGAGCCCCTGAACCGGGACGCCCCGTCCGTCCGAGCCGCCCTCGTCGCCCGCTCCCGCCCCCCGGACGCGAGCGGGCCCGCTGCCCCCACCGACCTCATGTGTGACGGCCCGACCTCCGTCGCACACACCGCCGTTGCCCGCACGGTGCGACGGCGAGGATCTGGAGCACCACATGGCGACGCCCGATTCCCACCTCCACCGAGCCCCGTCGGACATCCCCTACTTCAGCGCGGACGCCGACACCTACCTGGCCCGCACCCAGCTGCGCGACCTGGACAAGACCCGCCCGCTTCGGGTGCTGTCCGAGGAGGACTTCGCGCACTGGCAGACGTACGGCCACGTCGTGGTCAAGGAGGCGATACCCGCCTCGTCCGCGCGCCGGCTGCTCGACTTCGCCTGGGAGTTCCAGGGCCTCGACCCCGATCGCCCCGACACCTGGTACCAGGACCGCGAGTACCGCTCCGACCTCGACCGGGAACTGCACATCTACGGCTTCGTCGAGGCGTACCAGCACCAGCTCATCTGGGACAGCCGGCAGGCCCAGCGGGTGTACGACGCCTTCGTCGACGTGTGGGACTGCGAGGAGCTGTGGGTCACCCTGGACCGGCTCAACCTCAACCCGCCCAACGTGGGCAACCGCGACCGCGCCCTCATCGACAAGCCCGAGCGCGGCTTCGACATCGATCTGCACTGGGACGTCGACACCACGCTCGGCGTCCTGCCGCAGCGGGTCCAGGGCATCATCGCCCTCAACGACACCAAGCCGGACCACGGCGGCTTCCAGTGCTGCCCCGAGCTGTTCCGCCGCTTCGACCGCTGGAAGGCCCTCCAGCCCGACGGCCGTGACCCGATCCGGCCCGCGATCGACCGCGAGGACATGCCCGTCGTACGGCCCGACCTGGAGGCCGGCGACCTGCTCATCTGGAACGGCCTGCTGGCCCACGGAGTGGCACCCAACGTCTCCGGCGAGGGCGTGCGCGCCGTCCAGTACCTGTCGATGATGCCCGCGCTGGAGGGCCACCGCAGGCTGCGCGACTCCCGCGTCGACTCCTGGCGCACCCTCGCCACCCCCGACTGGAACGTCACGCTCCTCGGCGACGCCCACCGCCACGAGTCCGAACGCTACGGGCCCGCCGAGCTGAACGAACTGGGCGCCAGGCTGCTGGGCCTCAAGTCCTGGCACGACGACGGCACCGGCACCGGCACGGACGAGGCGACCGACGAGGCCACCGGGGACGCCGCATGCGCAGCATCTGCCTGACCCTCCCCACCAACCGGCACTGCCCGGACACCATCACGGCACTCGGCGAGGAAGCGGCCCACGCGGTCGCCCACTTCGACATCGATGTCCACCTGCTGGTCCTGGACTCCTGCCCGCCCGAGGACCATGCCGCCCACGCCGAGGCGCTGCGGCGGCTGCCCCCGCACCCCCGGATCACGGCGCACCACCCCGACGAGGCCGCCCAGCGCGACTTCCTGGAGCGGGTGACGGCACACTCCGGCAGCGCCAAGCCCGAGCTGCTCCTCGACCTGATGCTGCCCGACGGCCTGTCCTACGGCGCCTGCACCAACCGCGCCTTCCTGATCGCGGCCGCCCTCGGCTGCGAGTCCGTCCACCGCAGGGACTCCGACAGCCGCTACCAGAGCGTGAACGGCCGCACCGTCTTCCCCGTCCACCACGAACTGCTCTCCCTCGGCCGGCGCGCCGCCGACGCCGTACCCGGGGTCACCGAGTCCGCCCTCGCGGACGGTCTCCTGGCACGGCGGGTCGCCATGGTGGGCGGCTCCTTCGTGGGCGAACTCTCCGTGGACATCGCGCGGATACGCGACGCCGACCCCGGCGTCTACCACGACGTCGTCTCCCTTTGGGCACCCGAGGACTGGACCCCCGAGCAGAAACGGGACCTCGTCGAGGAGTCCTTCGCCGGGGCCGGCACCGAACCCTTCACGGCGGACCACTCGCTGCTCACGGTGGTCGACCCGATGCGGGTCGACATGTGCAACATCGCCTTCCACGGGGAGACGGTCAGCGAACGCGTACCGCTGCCGCCCGCCCGCGACACCATCGGCAGCGACTACTTCCTCGTCCACCTGGTGCACGACGCCCAGCTGCCGGGAGTGCTGCACAACCGCCACATCGTCAACTACTACACCGGCGAACGACGGACCGGTCCCGGCTTCCTCGCCTACCAGACCCGCTTCGCCAAGTTCCTGCTGTCGATGCTCTACTTCCACTTCGTCTACGACCGCATGGCCGAGGCGGGCGACACGCTCCTGGACGAGCACGGCCGGGCCCGCCCCGCCGCCGTGGCCGCCCTGGCCCGCGAGAGCACCGGCCTCGACACCGCGGAGAACGTCCGCCGGCTCGAAGCCCTCGACACCGCCTACCGGCGCCTCGGCGGCCCGTACGCCGACTTCGCCGACCTGCTGGCCGGCCGGCGCGAGCGGCTCCTCGACGAGGCGCGCGGCGACATGGCGGACTTCGCCCTGCTGACCGAGGCGTGGCAGGGGCTGGTCGCCGCCGCCAAGGCCACGCCCCCGGTCCGGCCACCGGTGGCGCCGCGGTGAGCGCGATGAGCGCGGTGACGAGCCGGGTGCCGGGCGCGGTCCTCAGCGAGCCCCTGGCCGCCGCCCTCGCCGCCGCCACCGAGGACCGCATCGTCTACGACCTGGCCGGCATCGAGGAGCGGCACGACACGCTGCGCCGGGAACTGCCCGGCGTACAGGTGCGGTTCGCGATGAAGGCCTGCCCGGTCGACGAGGTCCTCGCCGCCCTGGCCCGACGCGGCGCCGGCGCCGACGCGGCCAGCCCCGGCGAGGTCGAGCAGGCGCTGCGGGCCGGAGTGCCGGCCGGGCGCGTGCACTACGGCAACACCGTGAAGTCCGACCGGAACATCGCCGAGGCGTACCGGCTCGGCATCCGCACCTTCGCCACCGACAGCGTCCAGGACATCGCCGCCCTCGCCCACCACGCCCCCGGCGCCCGCGTCTTCTGCCGGGTGGCGACCGGCGGCGCGGGCGCCGTATGGGGGCTCAGCAACAAGTTCGGCTGCTCGCCCGCCGACGCCGTCCGCGTCAT
The DNA here is from genome assembly GCF_042717365.1 of Streptomyces sp. NPDC058534. Taxonomy (NCBI): domain Bacteria; kingdom Bacillati; phylum Actinomycetota; class Actinomycetes; order Kitasatosporales; family Streptomycetaceae; genus Streptomyces; species Streptomyces sp. NPDC058534. The sequence goes on along the minus strand of NZ_JBHXNW010000057.1, from coordinate 24,690 downwards.
GGAGCGGGCCCGGGACGCCGGTCTGGTCCCGGCGGGCCTGTCCGTGCACGTCGGCTCCCAGCAGATGACCGGCGAGGCGTGGCACGCCGCCATCGAGGACCTCGGCGAGGTACTGCGCGCGCTGGACCGGCGCGGCATCCGCGTCGACCACGTCAACCTCGGCGGCGGCCTGCCCGCGCTCGGCTACCGCGACCGGCGCGGCACCCCCCTCGACCCGCCGCTGGACAAGATCTTCGCGGTGATCCGGGAGGGCACGGACGAACTGCGCCGGATCCACGGCGGACCGCTGGACTTCGTCATCGAACCCGGCCGGCACCTCGTCGCCGACCACGGCGCGATCCGTGCCCACGTCGCCCGCCTCACCGAACGCCGGGACGTCGACGGCGAACGGCGGCACTGGCTCTACCTGAGCTGCGGCAAGTTCAACGGCCTGTACGAGATGGACGCCCTCCAGTACCGGCTGGTCTTCCCGGGCCACCCCGACGGCCCGCGCGTCCAGGCCGTCGTCGCCGGACCCACCTGCGACAGCGACGACGCCTACTCCCACCACGAGGGACTGGTGCCCGTACCCGAGGCGCTGGCCTCGGGCGACCCGGTCTGGGTGCTGTCCTCAGGCGCCTACGCGACCAGCTACACGACCCTGGGCTTCAACGGCTTCGCCCCGCTCCCGTACGCCTGGGCGGACCGTCCCGAGGGGACCGGCGCCGATGACTGACACCGTGCGCGTACGGCCCCTCGCCGACCGGGACTGGGACGCCGTCTTGGCGCTGGAGCGGGACGCCTACACCGGCCTCGGCCTGTCCGAGGGGCGGGCGGCGCTGGGGTCCCGGGCGGCGGCGTCGCCGGACACCTGCTTCGTCGTGGACGTCGGCGCCCGCACCGCCGGATACGTGCTGGCCCTGCCTTACCCGCCGCACCGCTACCCGGACCTGGCGCGGGCGGAGGAGGCCACGACGGCGTTCCCGCCCGGCAACCTCCACCTGCACGACATCGTCGTGGCGCCGGGCCTGCGCCGCAGAGGGCTGGCGCGGCACCTGCTGCACCACCTGACCGGCACCGCCCGCACACGCGGGGACGAGCGGATCTCGCTGGTCGCCGTGGGCGGCACCGAGCGGTTCTGGTCGACGCGCGGGTTCGTGGCCGAGCCGGGGGTGGTGCCCGACGGCGCCTACGGCGGCGAGGCCGTCTACATGTCCAAGCCGGTCCCGGCCCACCCGTCCCTCTCCCCGCCCCCGACCCCGCCCCGACCCCGCCCTCGTACCTGCGCGAAGTGAGCTGATGCGCGTGTCCCGTGTCCACGACCCCTTCCTGCGCGGCCAGTTGGCCATCGCCGCGCTGTTCCTGTCCCTCGGCTTCCAGTACGCCACCTGGGCCGCGCGGATCCCGGCGCTCAAGTCCGACCTGGACCTGAGCGCCGCCGAGGTGGGGGTGCTCCTGATGGCCGCGGGGGTCGGCGCGGCGGTGTCGTTCCCGGCGGTGGCGTGGCTGATGCGGCGCATGGGCTCACGGCGGCTGGGCCTGCTCTCCCAGCTCGGCCTCGCCCTGCTGCTGCTCGGCCTGGCGGCGGCCCCCAACTACCCGGTGGCCCTGCTGGTGATGTGCGCCGACGGTGTTCTCGTCGGCTGCCTGAACGTGGCCATGAACGCGCAGGGCGCCGCCCTGGAGACACGGCACGAACGCAACACCATGGCGAGGCTGCACGCGACGTTCTCCGCCGGATCGCTGCTCGCCGCGCTGCTCGCCTCGGGCATGACCGCCGCGACCGACTCGGTCGCCGCGCACTTCGGCGTGGCCGTCGTCCTCCTCGCCGTCCTGGGCGCGTCCGCGCGGACGGGACTCCTCGACGACGAGGCACCGGTGGACCAGGCGGACCGGGCGGACCAGGCCGATCCGGCCGATCCGGCCGCCCCCGCCGACAAGAAGCCGGCCGGCCGCCGCTGGACCGTCCCCTCCCGCATGACCCTGTGGATGTGCTGCGCCATGGTCTTCGGCACGGTCGCCGAGGGCGCCATGAACGACTGGTCAGCCCTCTACCTCAAGGACGTCGCCGAGGCGTCGGCGGAACTCGCGCCCCTGGGCATCGCCGTGGTGTCGGGGATGATGGTCGTCGCCCGCCTCTTCGCCGACGGCTGGCGGGCCCGCTGGGGCGACGGCCGGGTCGTTCTCCTGGGCAGCGCGGTCGCCGCCGCCGGCCTCGCCCTCGCGCTGGTCAGCGGCGGCGTCGCACCGGCCCTCGCGGGCTTCGCCTGCATGGGCCTGGGCATCGCCGCCGTGACCCCCTGCGTCTACGCCGCCGCGGCCCGCCAGGACTCGGACGCGCTGACCCTGGTCGCCGCCATGGGCACCACCGGACTGCTCGCCGGGCCGCCGCTCATCGGCTTCATCGCCGGCGCGAGCAGCCTGGCCTGGGGCATGGGCGCCGTGGCCGCGTCCGCGGGCGCCGTCGCCCTGTGCAGCAGCCGCATCCGGTGGACCCCGGCACCGGCCGTGCGGAGCGAGGCCACCCCCGCCTGATCCCTCGCCCGCCCCTTGAACGCCCCCGGCCGCGCGTACGTATGCCCTCTCAACCGCCCGCGGCCCGGGGAAGGCGGACGCGGGGACGACGTGAGGATCAGCGATGAACGAACGGCTCACACCGGCGCCGGCGATGCACGCCCTGCCCGACGGGGAGGCCGAGGTCGCCCTCGTGCTGCGCCTGCCCTGGGAGGACGTGGCCCGGCTCGGCCAGGAGGCCGGGCGGCTGGCCGCGCAGATGCAACGCCCGGTGACGCTGGACGAGACGGTGAGTCACCGGCTGCGCTCCGCGCGGGCCGCGGCGACGCACGCCAGGCCGGCCGGCGAACAGCCGCCCGCGGTGGCCGCGTCGGCGGCCGCCACCGCACCCGCCTCGGTGTCGTCGCTGCCCGCACGGCCCCCGGCCGAGCAGGCACGGCAGGCCATCGACCGGATCAACGGGACCGCGTAGGACGGCGCCGCGGCACTCAGCGGCGCTGCTCCTCCACCGCCCGTGCGGTCCTGCGGGCGGCCACCAGCACGGGGTCCCACACGGGGGAGAAGGGCGGTGCGTACCCCAGGTCCAGGGCCGTCATCCGGTCCACCGTCATCCCGGCCGTGAGGGCCACCGCGGCGATGTCGACCCGCTTGCCCGCGCCCTCGCGGCCGACGATCTGGACGCCGAGCAGCCGGCCGGTGCGCCGCTCGGCGAGCATCTTCACCGTCATGGGGGAGGAGTCCGGGTAGTAGCCCGCGCGGCTGGTGGACTCGATCGTGGCCGTCACGAACCGCAGCCCCGCCCGCAGCGCGTCCTTCTCGCGCAGTCCGGTGCGCGCGATCTCCAGGTCGCAGACCTTGCTGACCGCCGTGCCGACCACGCCGGGGAAGGTGGCGTAACCGCCGCCCGCGTTGGTGCCGATGACCTGGCCGTGCTTGTTGGCGTGCGTGCCCAGCGGGATGTGCCGCAGCTGACCGGAGACCAGGTCGAGCACCTCCACGCAGTCGCCGCCCGCCCAGATGTTCTCGTGCCCCCGCACCCGCATGCCGAGGTCGGTCAGCAGCCCGCCGTGCGCGCCGAGCGGCAGCCCGGCGGCCCCGGCCAGCGTGGTCTCGGGGCGTACACCGATGCCGAGCACGACCACGTCCGCCGGGTACTCGGCGTCCTCGGTGGCCACCGCCCGGACCCGGCCGTCGTCCCCGGTGAGCACCTTGGTGACCTCGGCGCCGTTCACCATGGTGATGCCGAGACCCTCCATGGCCTCGTGCACCATGCGGCCCATGTCCGGGTCCAGCGTCGACATCGGCTCCCGGCCGCGGTTGACGACCGTCACCTCGTAGCCGCGGTTGATCAGCGCCTCGGCCATCTCCACGCCGATGTACCCGGCGCCGACGACCACCGCGCGACGGCCCCGCGTGCGGGTGAGCGTGTCGAGCAGCGCCTGACCGTCGTCCAGCGTCTGCACCCCGTGCACGCCGGGCGCGTCGACGCCCGGCAGCTCCGGCCGGATCGGCCGCGCCCCGGTGCCGATCACGAGCTTGTCGTACGGCGTCCAGGACTCCGCTCCCGAATCGAGGTCACGCGCGCGTACCCGTCCGCCGGCCACGTCGATCTCCGTGACCTCCGAGCGCATCCGCAGGTCGATGTCCCGGTCGCGGTGCTCCTCGGGCGTGCGGGCGATCAACTGGTCCCGGTCGGCCACGTCGCCGCCGACCCAGTACGGGATGCCGCACGCCGAGTACGAACTGAAGTGGCCGCGCTCGAACGCCACGATCTCCAGTTCGTCCGGGCCCTTCAGCCGGCGGGCCTGCGACGCCGCGGACATCCCCGCGGCGTCACCGCCGATCACGACCAGTCGCTCTCTCGTACCGCCCGCAGCGCTCATGCTCATGCGAACACGCTACGCGGACGGGGCATTTCAGTCCCGCGCGCCGGGCTCCTCCTCGCGCGCCGCCGGTGCGGCCGGTGCCGCCTGTGCCTGTGCCGCCGCCGGTGCCGGTGCCGGGCGGCGCGGCAGCCTGGGCCGCACCACCCGCAGCCACACCAGCACCAGCAGCGCCGCCACCGCGGCGAACGGCAGCACCGCGCCGAGGGCCACTGCCAGCCAACGCAGCATCGTCACGAAGGCGTCCCAGCCCCCGGCCAGCGCGTCCGTGAACCCGGGGTCGTCGTCCTCGGCGGCCTCGTCCACCGGCGTCTCGGACAGGGAGAGGGTGATGGTGGCCAGGCTGGTGCGGTCCTTCAGGGACGCCTGCTGGGCCAGCAGCGCCTCCAGTTCGGTCTGCCGGGAACTCAGCTCGCCCTCCAGCGTCACCACGTCGCTCAGCTTCGTCGCCCGGTCCATCAGCTCCCGCACCCGGGCCACGCTGGCCCGCTGCGACTTGATCCGGCTCTCCACGTCGACGACCTGGTCGGTGACGTCCTCCGCCTTCGCGCCCCGGTGCAGCAGCTTCCCGGCGCCCTCCAGGCCGTCGAGGACGTCCTGGTAGGCGTCGACGGGAACGCGCAGCTCCAGCCGGGTGCGTTCCCGGCCGTCCTCGTCCCGGCTGGTGTCCTCGTCGCCCACGTAGCCGCCCGCGTTCTCGACGGTGGTGCGGGCCTCGTCCAGGGCCTTCGGCACGTCCTCGACCTGGACGGTCAGTGAGGCGGTGCGGATGACGTGGGACGCGGCGGCCTTCGGCGGCGCGCTCGCCCGGGCGCCGTCGCCGTCGCCGCCTGCGGCGCCCCGCCGGTCGTCCGCCGCGGCCTCCTTGGCCGCGCTGCCCGCGCTGTCCGCGCCGGAGTCACCGCCCCCGGAGCTGCATCCGGTGAGCGCGAGAGCCGCGGCCAGCAGGACGGCGGCCAGCGCCGGAAGCGGTCGTGGGAAAGGTGATGTGCGCATCGGGGCCCCCGAGATCGTCGGTACGACTGTCGTTCCTACGACGCGGGGAGCGGCCCGGAGGTCGGCGCGAAACGGTCCCGAACAGGTCACGGTCCGGACTCGCGGGGCCCGGACACGTCACCGGCCTGGCGGCGGCCCCGCCGGTGAGGTCTGAGACGCTGGGGGACATGTGCGCAAGTGAGACCCCCGCGGGGCAGGTTCCCGCGGACCCGGGACATGTCGTCGTCGTCGGAGCCGGCATCGCCGGACTGGCCGCCGCCCACCGCCTGCTGGAGCGCGGCGCCCGGGTGACCGTCCTTGAGGCGTCCGACCGGGTCGGCGGCAAGCTGCTGCCCGGGGAGATCGCCGGAGTCCGTGTCGACCTCGGCGCCGAGTCGATGCTGGCCCGCCGCCCCGAGGCCGTCGGCCTGGCCCGCGCGGCCGGTCTCGCCGACCGCCTCCAGCCGCCGGCCACCGCGTCGGCCTCCCTGTGGACCCGCGGCGCCCTGCGCCCCATGCCCAAGGGCCACGTCATGGGCGTCCCCGGCACCGCCGCCGCCCTGGCCGGCGTCCTCTCCGAGGAGGGCCTGGCCCGCATCGAGCGCGACGCCGACCTGCCCCGCACCGAGGTGGGCGACGACGTCGCTGTGGGGGAGTACGTCGCCGCGCGCCTCGGCCGCGAGGTCGTCGACCGCCTCGTCGAACCGCTGCTCGGCGGGGTCTACGCGGGCGACGCCTACCGCATCTCGCTGCGCTCCGCCGTGCCCCAGCTCTTCGAGGCGGCCCGCGACCACACCTCCCTCACCGAGGCGGTGCGCGCCCTCCAGGGCCGGACGGCCACCTCCCCGCCCAGCGGCCCGGTGTTCATGGGCATCGAGGGCGGCGTCGGCACCCTGCCCCTCGCCGTCGCCGAGTCGGTCCGCGCGCGGGGCGGCGACATCGTCACCGGGGCACCCGTGACGGAGCTGCGCCGCACCGCTCCGGACGGCTGGCGGATCGTCGCCGGCGGCCGGGTGCTGCACGCCGGCGCGGTCGTCGTCGCCCTCCCCGCCCGCCCCGCCGCCGAGCTGCTGCGCGCCGAGGCCCCCGCGGCCGCCGCCGAGCTGTCCGCGGTGGAGTACGCCTCGATGGCCCTGATCACCCTCGCCTACCGCCGCTCCGACGCCGCCGCCCTGCCCGAGGGCAGCGGCTTCCTGGTGCCGCCGGTCGACGGGCACACCATCAAGGCGTCCACCTTCGCCTCCCGCAAGTGGGGCTGGATCGCCGACGACGGCCCGGACCTGGTCGTCCTGCGCACCTCCGTCGGGCGGTACGGCGAGACCGAGATCCTCGGCCGCGACGACGCGGGCCTGGTCGCCGCGTCCCGGCACGACCTCGGCGAGGCCACCGGGCTGACCGCCGAGCCCGTCGCCACCCGCGTCACCCGCTGGCAGGACGGCCTGCCCCAGTACCCCGTCGGCCACCACGCGCGCGTGGCCCGCGTCCGCGAGCACGTCGCGAAGGTCCCGGGCCTCGCGGTGTGCGGCGCGGCCTACGACGGCGTCGGCATCCCGGCGAGCATCGCGAGCGCGTACGCGGCCGTGGACCAGATCCACGGGGACCTGCGCGGCGTGGACGAGCTCACCGCCCACCCGGTGCAGAGTCTGCACGGCGGAGCGGGAGAATAGGGGCATGAGTGACGACGCCTCCACCCCTGCCGCCGACCGGATCCCCAACAAGGGCAAGCTGGCCAAGGACCTCAACGAGGTCATCCGCTACACCCTCTGGTCCGTCTTCAAGCTCAAGGACACGCTCCCCGAGGACCGTGCCGGGTACGCCGACGAGGTCCAGGAACTGTTCGACCAGCTCGCCGCCAAGGACGTGACGGTCCGCGGCACCTACGACCTGTCCGGTCTGCGCGCCGACGCCGACCTCATGATCTGGTGGCACGCGGAGACCGCCGACCAGCTCCAGGAGGCGTACAACCTCTTCCGCCGCACGAAGCTGGGCCGCGCGCTGGAGCCGGTCTGGTCGAACATGGCGCTGCACCGCCCCGCCGAGTTCAACCGCGCGCACATCCCGGCCTTCCTGGCCGACGAGACGCCCCGCGACTACATCAGCGTCTACCCGTTCGTGCGCTCCTACGACTGGTACCTGCTGCCCGACGAGGACCGTCGCCGCATGCTCGCCGACCACGGCAAGATGGCCCGCGGCTACCCGGACGTGCGCGCCAACACGGTCGCCTCCTTCTCGCTCGGCGACTACGAGTGGCTCCTCGCCTTCGAGGCCGACGAACTGCACCGCATCGTCGACCTCATGCGCCACCTGCGCGCCTCCGAGGCCCGCATGCACGTCCGCGAGGAGGTCCCGTTCTACACCGGGCGCCGCAAGGACGTCGCGGAGCTGGTGGCCGGGCTGGCTTGATCGGCTGGCCTGGTCGTCGGTCGGCCGGGGGTCCGGGGGTTGTCCCCCGGGGGGTGCGGCACCGGGCGCCGCAAGGACGTCGCGGAGCTGGTGGCCGGGCTGGCCTGATCAGGGCGCCGGTCAGGCACCCGGCTCGGCCGCGGGCCTCGGCTGCGGCTCCGGGCGCGGTGCGCACGCCGCGTTCCGCGCCGGGAGCCGGCCCTCCAGCAGGTACGCCTCCAGGTGGCCGTTGACGCAGGCGTTCGGTCCCCCCGCGATGCCGTGCGTGCCCGCGTCCCGCTCGGTCACCAGCACCGAGCCCGACAGCCGCCGCCGCAGCTCCAGCGCGCCCTCGTAGGGAGTGGCCGCGTCCCGCTCGGCGGCCAGGATCAGCGTCGGCGGCAGTTCACCGGGCCCGGTGCGCACGTCGAGGGGGCGCTGCCGGGGCACCCGCCAGTAGGCGCAGGGCAGGTTGGTCCACACGTTGTCCCAGGTCTCGAAGGGCGCCCGGCGCGCCAGCCGCGTGTTGTCCCGGTCCCAGACCCCGAAGTCGGTCGGCCAGGCCGCGTCGTTGCACTCGACGGCCGTGTACACGGCGTTGGAGTTCTCCGCCCCGGTGGCGTCCTCCTCGGTCCGTGTCCCCGCCTGGTCGATCAGCGGCTGCGGATCGCCCTTCAGGTAGGCGGACAGCGCCTCGGCGCGATGCGGCCAGTAGTCGTCGTAGTACCCGGCCCGCAGGAACGCGCCCTGCAACTGCGCGGGCCCCACCGTCCCGCCGGCCGGCTCCGCCGCGAGCCGCGCGCTCGCCTCCTCGTAGCTGTTCTGCACCTGCCGCGGGGTGTCCCCAAGGCCGTACACGGCGTCGTGGCCGGCGATCCACTCCTTGAAGTCGTCCCAGCGATCCTCGAACGCCTCCGACTGTTCGAGGTTGTTGCGGTACCAGACCAGCGCGGGGTCCGGGTTCACCACGGAGTCGAACACCATCCGCCGCACGCGGGACGGGAACAGCTCGGCGTACAGCGCCCCGAGGTAGGTGCCGTACGACGTGCCCATGAACGTCAGCCGCTCCTCGCCCAGCGCGGCCCGCACCACCTCCAGGTCACGGGCGTTGTTGAGGGAGTGGTAGTGCCGCAGCGCCTCCCCGGCGCGTTCGGCGCAGCCCCGCGCGTACGCCTCGGCCTCGGCGGCGCGCTCCTTCTTGTACGCGTCCGTGGGCCGTGTCGGGGCCGGGCGCGGGCCCTTGAAGAAGTCGCCGGGGTCCTGGCAGGACAGCGGCGCGGAGGGCTCGACCCCGCGCGGCGCGTACCCGACGAGGTCGTAGGCGCCCGCGATCCGCCTCCACTCGGGCACCAGGCCGGCCATCGGGAAGTACAGGCCCGAGCCGCCCGGACCGCCCGGGTTGTAGAGGAGGGCGCCCTGGCCGGGCACCTTGCGCTTGGGGTTCCCCGGGTCCTTGTGGGTGGCCCGCACCCGGCTGACGGTGAGCCGGAGTTGCTTCCCGTCGGGGTGCGCGTAGTCCAGGGGCACACCGACCGTGCCGCAGCGCATGCTGCCCGGCAGCTCCTCCGCCTTCGGGCACCTGCCGAACTCGATGCCGGCCGCCGCCGCGCGCCCGGCGGCCACGGCGGTGCCGCGCGCCTCGGCGGAACCGTGGGCGGGCGGGGCCGCCTGGGCCGGCGCGGTGGCGAGGGTGGTCAGCAGCAAGGACCCGGCGGCCGAGTAGAGGGCGGCAGCTCGCATCGCGTATCCCTTCGGTGGCACGGGGGTGACACAAGGGATGTTGGGTTCGCCCGCCGGGCGGGGCAAGCACCGCCCGCGGGTGTCGGCGCCGAGTGCCTCCGTACGCCCCCGGCGCGTCGGCGTGTCGGCGGCGGCCGGTCAGATCCGGCGCCCGCGGTACCCCTCGATGTACGCCTCGCGGTGGGCGAAGGCCGCGCGCAGGTCCGGCTCGCCGATCGCGTGCACGCCGCGCACGGCGACGGAGGTGAGGTAGGTGCGCTCGTCGGCGGTGCCGTCGGCGTGCTGGACGAGGGTGCCGATCAGCCGCTGCCCGGCCGGGGAGGCCCAGCGGGAGTACGGGTGGATCTCCATCCGCGTGATGGCGAGGCAGCCCAGGGTCAGGGCGAGCGGCAGGGCGAACCACAGGGCGATCAGCGCGCGCGGCTCGTGCGCGGGAAGGGGCAGCGCCAGCGCGGCGACGGCCAGCGCGCCCACGGCCACCGCCGCGACCCGCACCCGCCGCACCCCGGCCGCGACATCGTCGGAGCCGCCGTCCGGTACGGCGAGACCGGCGCCGACCAGCCGGTCGGCCAGGCCCCGTATCGGGTCGGCCGTGGCGGCGGTGGCCCGGACCGGGGCTATCCGGGACTGCCCTTCGGGCCCTATCGCCCCTATGACCGACCGCTCCATGTCGTCGCGTCCGCACGGGTCCACGACCGTCGCCCAGCCGGTGTGCGCGAGCAGCAGCCGGCGCTGGCGCGCCATCGAGACCAGCGTCAGGTCGGCCACCCGCCGCGGGCCGCCGGACAGGAACGCCGCCTCGTACAGCGTCAGCGCGTGCTCCCGCGCGGGGGTGCGCGGGGCGACGGCCGCCGCGCGCACGGCGGCCAGGCACAGGCGCAGACACGCGAGGCCGGCGACGGCCCAGGCCGACAGGAGGAAAAGGACCCAGAACATGCCGTACTTCTATGCCAAAGGCTTTCGCCGGCGCCATGGCCTGTTCACATTTCGGGACGCAGTGTTGTGGGTATGTGACGTTCCGTTTGGTGATGTCCCGGACCGGCCGTGACCGGGTCAGCGACGCAGCAGGACCCGCCTGGTCGCACGCGCCCACCGCACCCCCGGCCGCCCCGACCGGGGCACCGGCCCCGAGCGCTCCAGCCACCACGCCCGCAACTCCCGCCGCACACCGGCGTCCTCCGCCGCGGGAGCCGCGTCCTCGCTCAGCAGCCGCTCGACGAAGTCGAGGGCGTCCCGCCGGTAGCCCCCGGCCATCGGACATCCCCGCGCGTAGGCGAGGAACGCCGGCCGGTACACCGGGCCGAGGATCACCGGCAGTTCGGGCGCCACCTTCGCGACCACGTCCGCCCGCTTCCCGGCGAGCGCCCGCGCCTGTACGCCCAGCCGCGCCCGGTCGAACCCCTCGGGCGCCGGCGCCCCCGCGACCAGCGCGGACAGCAGCGCGGCCTGCGCCAGACCGAGCCGCTGCCGGACGGCGTGGGCCGCCACGTTCGCCGCGTCCGCCTCGTGCGAGGCCGCTCGCGCCACGGACGCGTCCCGGTCGGCGGGCCCCCGGCTCTCCGGCCTTTCCGCCGCCCGCCCCCGCGCGACCGCGCCGCGGATCGCCGCCACCTCCGCCTCCAGCCCGCCCGCGCCGGGGAAGTTCTCGTCCCGCTCCAGCAGGACTCCCGGCGGTGCCACCCACGAGGCGAGGTCGGTGAGGATGTCGAGTACCGGCTGCGGGACGGGGTGGGCGTGGCTGTCGTGCCAGACGCCGTCCCGTTCGAAGCCGCCCGCGACGTGGACGTAGGCGAGGGCCTCCAGGGGCAGTTCGGCCAGCGCCTCGGCCGGGTCCGCCCCGATGTTGACGTGGTTGGTGTGCAGGTTCGCCACGTCGATCAGCAGCCGCACTCCCGTCCGGTCGGCCAGCTCGTACAGGAACTGCCCCTCCGTCAGCTCCTCGCCCGGCCAGGCGACGAGCGCGGCGATGTTCTCCACGGCGAGCGGCACGGGCAGCGCGTCCTGCGCGATGCGCACGTTCTCGCACAGCACGTCGAGCGCGTCGCGGGTGCGCGGCACGGGCAGCAGGTGCCCGGCCTCAAGGTGCGGGGAGGCGGTCAGCGCGCCGCCCGCGCGGACGAACGCGATGTGCTCGGTGACCAGCGGCGATCCGAGCGCCACCGCGCGGTCGGCCAGCGCCGCCAGCCGTCCCGCGTCCGGCCGTTCGGCGCCGCCGAGGCCGAGCGAGACGCCGTGCGGCACGACGGTCACCCCGCGCTCGCGCAGCCGCAGCAGCGATTCCGGCAGATGCCCGGGACAGAGGTTCTCGGACACGGCCTCGACCCAGTCGATGCCGGGCATCCGCTCCACGGTGTCCGCGATCTCCGGACGCCACCCGATGCCGGTCCCCAGTCGTCGCATGGTCGTGCCTCCCTCCCCGTCGGTATGACGGGGGTATGACCCGCCCGGCCCGCCGCCAACCGCGCGGGGGGCGTCTTCAGAGCAACATCTGAGGTTCGCGGCGGCCCCGGGCCCTCAGCGCAGGTCGAGCCGCATCAGTACGCGCGGGTGTCCGGCCAGCACGGAGGTGGTGTCGGCGGCGTGGACGAACCCGGCGCGCTCGAAGTTCCGCCGGATCCCGGCGTACGCCATGGTCAGGTCGACCCGGGCGTCCCCGTTGTCGAGCGGGTACGCCTCGATCGCCGGAGCGCCTTGGGAGCGGGCGAAGTCGACGGCCCCGGCGATCAGGGCGTGCGAGATCCCCTTCTTCCGGTGACCGGGCCGCACCCGGACGCACCACAAGGACCAGACCGGCAGGTCGTCGACGTGCGGGATCTTGCGGTTGCGTGCGAAGGAGGTGTCCGCGCGCGGCGCCACGGCGGCCCAGCCGACCGGCTCGTCACCGTCGTAGGCGAGCACCCCGGGAGGCGGGGCCGTCCGGCACAGCTCGGCGACGTAGGCGCCGCGGGCCGGGCCGCGCAGCTCGGTGTTGACCTTGGAGGGGACGCGGTAGCTCAGGCACCAGCACACGTTGGCCTGGGGCGACTTGGGGCCGAGCAGCGCGCGGACGTCCTCGAAGGCCGAGGCCGGGCGCACGTCGATGCTCATGCCACCACGATGTCACGCCGCACGGGCCGACGCCTCCCGCCCGGTGCCCAGGAACTCCTCCAGGAGCGGCACCAGCAGGGCCGTGCGCCGCATCAGCGTCATGTGGGTGGTGGCGGGCAGGACGGCGAGGCGCGCGTCGGGGATCAGGTCCCGCATCTCGGCGGCGTGTTCCACGCGCACGAAGTCGCGGTCGCCGACGACCAGCAGCGTGGGTGCCGTCAGCCCGCGCAGGTCGTCGGCGCTCCAGGGCAGCGGGCCGTGGGCGCCCTGCGAGCACTTGTCGAGGAAGTCCTGGAAGTGCTCGGGGTGCGGAGCGGCGGCCGCGTAGGCGTCGGCCATCTCCTGGAAGTCGGCCTCGCTGGGCAGCAGCGGTGAGTCGTAGTCGGGGGTGCGGACCTCCTCGCGGTAGCCGTCCTGGGTGTACTGCGTGGCGGCGAGCACGAGCCGTCCCACTCGCCCGGGGTGCCTGACGGCGACCTCCAGCGCGGTCAGCCCGCCCAGGCTGAACCCGAGCAGGTCGGCCCGCTCGATGCCGAGTGCGTCGAGCAGGGCGACCACGTCACCCGCCAGGTTCGGCACGGTGATGGCCCGCTCGATGTCGGCGGTGTGCCCGTGCCCCTGCAGCTCGGGGGCCACGATGTGCCGGCCCGAGGTGAGCGCGGGCAGCAGGGCGCCGAAGCTCAGCCCGACGGTGAGGCCACCGCCGTGCAGCAGGACCAGCGGACGCCGGGCGGTGTCCCCGCCGGTGCCGTGGATCTCGTAGTACATCTCCAGGCCGTCGACCTTGGCGTGGGCGGAACTGTTCGGCACGGTGATCACGTCCGTTCGGGGAGGTAACGCCTGCTGGGTAGACCGTCCCGCGTCGCGGAACTCATCGCACGCCCACCGCCGCGGACGGCGTTCAGCGGGTGTCAACCGTTTGCGTATGCGGGCGGTCCACGCTGGCCGTGGACGAGTTCGGCGTCCGTCGGGGGAACGGGGGAACACCTTGCTGCGGATCCACTTCACCGGACAGGACCTGGAGAACATCAGACTGGCGCGCGGCCCCGATCCGCTGTGGGAGATCGTGTGCAGCGTCTGCCGTCTCCAGACACGGGAGGGCGCGCTCGCCTTCGACCCGTGGCGGCGGCAGGTCAGGGCCCGGCTGCTGCGCGACGGCACGGCCCGGCGGGCCGCGCTGGCACTGCGCGGCCTGGTGCCGTTCGGCACGTACTTCCCGGACTTCCTCACCCCGCCCGTCGAAGGCCACGACGTGACCCTGCGGGACGGCGTCGAACGGGTGCTGGCGACCCCGCGCGGCCGGCTCCGGCACGAGCTGGCCCTGCTGGCCGCGTCGGGCGCGAGGCCGGTCCCGGGCGCGGCGGCACTGGCCCGGGGCGACGTGACGGCGCTCGGGGGGCTGGGCGGCGGCCTGCGCGCCTACGACGAGGCGTTGCTCGAACCGGTGCGCGACCGGATCGGGGCGGCCGTCGGCGCCGACCTCGCCTGGCGCACCCGCGCCCTGGTGACCGGCGGGACGGCCGCCCTGCTGGCCACCTTCCGGCCGATGGCGGTGTGGCGGCCACCGGTGCTCGAAGTGGACTACCCGGTCCGGCGCGAACTGCACCTGGAGGGGCGCGGGCTGCTGCTCGTGCCCTCGTACTTCTGCTGGCGGCGGCCGATCACCCTGGTCGACGTCTCCCAGCGGCCGGTGCTCGTCTACCCGGCGGACAAGACGGTCGTCCCGGCGCCGGTCACCGAGTTCGCTGCGCTCACCGCCCTGGTGGGCCCCACCCGGGCCGCGCTGCTCCACGAGGCGGCCGGGCGCGCGTGCGGGACGACGTCCGAACTGGCGGCGGCGGTCGGCATCTCGCTGCCCAGCGGCAGCCAGCAGCTGGCGGTGCTGCGGGAGGCGGGACTGCTCACGACGCGCCGGACCGGCAAGTACGTCCTGCACTCGGTGACCGCGCTGGGCCTGCGGCTGCTCGGCGACGATTTGGCTGGGCCCGAACAGTGGTGCGCGAACGGCGCCCTCGCCAGGAACCTGCCGGTGCAGGAAACCGCAACGGAGGGAATCCCATGAAGCTCTTCCATCGCGCACTCGCCGGCGGCGCCGCGTCCGTCGCCCTCACGGCCGGACTGCTGGGCGCCGGCACGGGGGCGGCGTCCGCGGCACCGGCCGCGGACTCCCAGTTCGGATGCCCGGTCGGGGCCGTGTGCATCTACCCGCAGGGCGAGTACTGGAAGGACAGCAAGCCGACCGACTTCTACTACTCCCGGGGGGTGCACAAGCTCTACAACCAGTACGGGAAGCACTGGGTCTACAACAACCAGACCGACGGCTGGACGGTCCGGCTGTGCACCGGCGGCAACGGCACGGGCTGCGGCGACCGCATTCCGATGAACTGGGCCTGGAACAGGGACCTCACGCCCATCAATTCGATTCTGATCGAGCCGTAGCACGGGGCAGCGCCGGGTGGTCCGCGACCACCGTGCACGAGCCCGGCGCGATCTCCGTGAACCCGGCGTCGCGGACCACCGGCAGGCCACTCGTGGTCAGGCCGCTCCAGCGGGCGGGATCCGGCGTGCGCACGGCCAGGGGGTAGCCCGCCGCACGCCACGCCGCCCGCGCCCCGGCGTCCAGCTCCCACCAGGCGAGCTGGGCGCCGTGGCCGGCCTGGGCCATCGCCTTGCCCGCCGACATGTCCAGGTCCGGGTTCATCCAGAGCACCGGCACGGAGAGGCCGGCCTCGGCCGGCGGCTCCGGGTCGTCGAGATCGGTGCCGGAGACCTGGAGACGGGCCAGGTCCTTCGGCCAGCCGTCCAGCGGGACCGGCGGGAAGACCCGGACCTCGGCCGACCCGCCGCCGACCGTGATGCCGGGCAGGGCCTCGGCCCGCCGCCACTCGGCGCCGCGCGCCCGGCGCACCACCTTGCGGATGCGCGCGTCCTGCCAGTCCCGCACCGCCTGCGCCCACTCACCGTCGCCGGCCGACCGCTCGTCGCCGAGCATCACCAGCACCGCCCGGGCCGCGGTCTCCAGCGCGTCGGTACGGGCCGGCGGTGCCGCCCGCTCGATGCGCACCACCAGCGGCAGGACGAACTGCGGCGCGAGGTCGCGGTCGCCGGGTTCGGGGCGGAAGGGGCTGTCGGGGACGGGCGTCGTCGCTTCGTTGCTCACGCCCCCAGTCTGCCAACCCGCGCGCCCGCGACAGGATGGCCCCATGCGACACGAGCTACGGCTGGACGGCGTGGGGCGCCGCTACGGCATCCGCGGCCCCTGGGTGCTGCGCGGCGTCGATCTGGGCGTGCCGCCCGGCACCGTCGTGCGCGTCGAGGGCGGCAACGGCAGCGGCAAGTCGACCCTGCTGCGCGTACTCGCCGGAATCGACGCCCCCGACGAGGGCCGGGTCGGCGGTCGTCCGCGCACCGCCTACGTCCCCGAGCGCTTCCCGCCCGCCCTGCCCTTCACCGCCGCGCAGTACCTCGCCCATCTCGGCGCCGTGCACGGGCTGTCCCGCCGGGCGGCCGCCCGTGCCGCGGGGCGGTGGCTGGAGCGGCTGGGGGCCGCCGGGTACGCCGGCACACCGCTGGCCCGGCTGTCCAAGGGGAGCAGCCAGAAGGTGGCGGTGGCGCAGGCCCTGCTCGCCGAGCCGGAGCTGCTCGTCCTCGACGAGGCCTGGACCGGGCTCGACGCCGACGCCCGGGCCGAGCTGGAACGGGCGGTCGCCGAGCTGACCGCCTCCGGCGGCGCCGTCGTCCTCGTCGACCACGACCCGCGCCGCCTGGCCGGCGCGGCCGACGCCACCTATACCGTGCGCGACGGCACCCTGCACCGCCGTACCGCGGACGCCCCGGTCCCGGCCGGGCCGCGGGTGGCCGTCCGGGTGCGGGGAGCGGCCGGGCGCGCGCTGCCCGCCGGCGTGCTCCGGACCGTCGCCTCGGCCGAGGAGACCGCCCCCGGCGCCCATCTGCTCACCGTGCCCGCGTCCCACTCCGACGTCCTGCTGCGCACGCTGCTGACCGCCGACCCGTCCTGGCACGTGGTGAGCGTGCACGCCCCGGAGGCCCACCGATGACCGCGCTCCTGCGCTACCAGGCCGCACTCCTGCTGCGCTCCCGGCGCTGGCTGCCGCCCCTCATCCTGTACGCCGCCGCCCTCGGCATCGGCGTACAGGGCGGGCAGCCGGTGCTCGACTCGCTGGGCTGGGCGGCGGCCGTGCTGCTGCCGGTGACGGCCTGGCTGGTGCGGATCTGCGTCACCGGCGAGCCGCCCGCCGCCCGGGCCTGTCTGTCGGCGGCGCGCGGTCCCGGACCGGCCCACCTGGCGTGCGTGCTGGTGGCACTGGCCGCCGCGGTCGTCCTGGGCGCGGCGGCGGTGCTCGTGGTGACGCTGGTCAGCGACCCCTACAGCACCGGCCACGGCACGCGCGTACCCCCGCTCGCGGCGGGCGGTGCCGGACTGCTCGCCGCGCTGGTGTGCGCCCTGCTCGGTACCGCCGTCGGCGCGCTCACCGCCTGGCCGGTGCTGCGCTCGCCCGGCCGCGCGGTCCCGGCGCTGCTGCTCGGGGCCCTGCTGGCGCTGGTGGTGACGGGCTCCCCCGCGCGGGCGGCGGTCGGCGGCCTGGTCACCGGCTCGCGGTCCGGGGACGTACCGCTGCCCCTGCTCCCGCTGGCCGCGGCGTCGTTGACGGCCGCCGCGGCGATCGCCGTGGCCTGTGTGCTCAGCGCGCGCCGGTCAGCCTGAGCAGGCCGTGCGCTGCGCCTCCTGCCACTCGCAGACGGGGCAGTAGGTGATGCCCTTGTACGACTCCGGGTACTCCGTCGGTTCCCGGCACTGCACACACTCCGCATACGGCGGGCCGTCGGCCTTGGGCGGCCTGGTCGCGTCGATGAGGCAGTAGTCGTTGGGACCCTGGTCGTCGTCGCTGTTCATCTCTCCAGCGTAGGCCCGTCAGCCGCGGCCGTTCGCGGTGCCGATCAGCTCCGAGACCTTCACGAAGCGGTAGCCCCGGTCGCGCAGTTCGGGCACGATCGTCCGCACCACCCGCTCGGTCACCGGGGCGGCGCTGCGCGTGCAGTGCATGACGACCACCGACCCCGGTTTCACCCCGTCCAGCACCTGCCGGGCCACCGCGTCGGCGTCGGTCGCGAAGGCGTCCCCGCTCACCACGTCCCACTGCACGGTGGTGACGCCGGCGGCGGTCAGCTCCTTGAGGGCCGCCTCGTCGTAGCAGCCGCCGGGAAAGCGGAAGTAGGGCATCGCGTCCCGGACCCCGGCCTTCCGGAACGCCGTGTACGCCCGCTCCAGGTCCGAGCGCATCCGGTCCCGGGACACGGTCGGCAGTCCGTAGCAGTCGTCGGTGTAGGCGTAGTGGCTGTAGGAGTGGTTGGCGATCTCGAACCGCGGGTCCCGGCCGATGGACCGGGCCGCGTCCGGGTACTCCTCGGCCCACCGGCCGGTCATGAACACCGTGGCCGGCACCTTCAGCCGCCGCAGTGTCGCGATCAGCCCGGGATTGTCGAAGCGTTCGCCCGAGGCCGCCCTGGGTCCCTGGTCCGCGGTCATGTCGGCGTCGAAGGTGAGCGCGACCGTCTTGCCGGCGGTGCGCGGGCCGTGTTCGAAGACGGGGGTCAGACCGGCCGGGCCGGGCGCGAGGGTCGGGGGCCGGGAGGGTTTCGACGGCGTGGCGGAGGGCGCGCTGGGCGCCGGACGGGGCGTCTGCGGGGCCTCGCTGGTCGCGCAGGCGGCGAGGGCGGCGCCCAAGGCGCACAGGGCGGTGGCGCGTCGTACGCGTCGCACGAGAGTGATCACCGTACGAACGTATGAGTGTGTTATTCGGTTTGTACGACTATGAGGCGTGACGTGCCCCGAGGGTCACCCTCCCGGGCCAGAAGGGCCGGGCGACGGCCGGGCGGGCGCGGTCAGATGTCCCGCCGCTCCAGCGGCTTGGTCGCCGGGCCCTCGATCACCTTGCCGTCCGTGTCGAAGCGGGAACCGTGGCAGGGGCATTCCCAGGCGCGTTCGGCCGCGTTGAAGGCGACCAGACAGCCGAGGTGCGTGCAGCGCGGCGAGACGGCGTGCAGCGCGCCCGCCTCGTCCCGGTAGACCGCGAGCCGGTCGCCGCCCGCCCTCACCACCGCGCCCTCGCCCGGCGGCAGCGCGTCCACCGGCGGCACGGGCCGCAGCCGGTCCCCGACGAAGTGGCCGGCCACCTCGGCCTGCGCCCTGAGCAGCGCCGGCGCCTCGCGCACCGCCGTGCGCAGCCGGCGCGGGTCGTAAAGACCGGCCCACGCGCACTCCTCGCCGGTGATCCACGCGGTGAGCAGCCGGCCCGCCATCATGCCGCCGCTCAGCCCCCAGCCGCCGAAGCCGGTGGCGACGTACGTGTGCTGTGCGCCGGGGTGCAGCGGTCCCACCAGCGGCACGGTGTCGGAGGGGTCGATGTCCTGGGTGGCCCAGGAGTGGGTGAGGTCGACGCCGGGAAAGTGCTCGCCGGCCCACGCGGACAGACGCGCGAAGCGTTCCCGGGTGTCGCCCGTGCCGGGCGTGAAGTGCTCGCCGGTGACGACGAGCAGCCGGCGCCCCGGGTCGTCGCCGGCGCCGTCCAGCGGTGCCGTACGGACCGAGCGGGTGTTGTCCTCCGGCGTGATGTACATGCCGTCGACGTCGCGGTCCGCCTCGACGCTCCCGGCGACGACCAGCTCGCGGCGCGGGGAGAGGCGGGCGAAGAGCAGCGCCCGGTCGAAGACCGGGTAGTGCGTGGCGACCACGACGTCCCGGGCGGTGACGGTCGCCCCCGTGCCGGTCGACACGCGGCACGGTGTGCCCCCGTCCAGACCGTGCACGGGGGTGTCCTCGAAGATCAGTCCGCCCTGTGCCTCCAGGTCCTCGGCGAGGGCCAGCAGGTACTTGCGGGGATGGAACTGGGCCTGCCCGGTCACCCGGACCGCGCCCGCGACCGGGAACGGCAGCCCCGTCTCCGTCACGAACGACGCCGGCAGCCCCGCCTCCCGCGCAGCGACCGCCTCGGCCCGCAGCTCGTCCACCCGGCCCGGGTCGCGGACGTACGTGTAGGCGTCGCGGGTCTCCCAGTCGCAGTCGATGCCCAGGTCCGCCACGATGCCGGCGGCGCGCTCGATGGCCTCGGACTGCGAGCGGGCGTACAGGCGGGCGCCCTCGGGGCCGCGGGTACGGCGCAGCCTGTCGTAGACCAGCGTGTGCAGGGCGGTCAGCTTCGCGCTGGTGTGCCCGGTGACGCCGGCGGCGACCCGCCCGGCCTCCAGCACCGCCACCCGGCGCCCGGCCCGCGCCAGCTCCCAGGCCGCGCTGAGGCCGGCGACCCCGGCGCCGATCACGACGACGTCGACTTCGAGGTCCTCCGTGAGGGCGGGGCGCGGCGCACCACCCGGGGCCGTCTGAAGCCAGTACGAGGCGTTGACCCGCACGTTCTCCGTCATGCGGGCCGAGTACCCCGATGCCGCGGCTTCACGGGCCGCCGGGCGGCGCGCCCCGGTCCGCTACCTGCGCCATGGACCCGTGACCGCGAAGGTGGTGCCGGGTGTGTAGCAGTTGACGTACATCGTGTCGCCGTCGGGGGAGAAGGTGACCCCGGCGAACTCGCCCCACTCCGGTTCGTCCGGCGTCCCGATGTTCTGGGCGCCGCGGGCCATCGCGTAGACCTCGCCGCGCCGGGTCACGCCGTAGACGTGCTGGGCGCCGCTGCCGTCCTCGCAGACCATGAGGCCGCCGCTGGGGGCCAGGCAGATGTTGTCCGGGGACTCGCCCGGCAGCTGGACGTCCGTGTCCGGGCCGAAGACGATCACGAGGGTCAGGCGGCGCCGTTCGGGGTCGTAGCGCCAGATCTGCCCGTAGTGGTCGGCGGCCGAGCCCTCGTCGCTGTGGGCGAAGGACGACACGAAGTACACGCTCCGCCCGCCCCAGTAGCAGCCCTCCAGCTTCTGCGCGTGGGTGATGCCGCCCCGGCCGAAGTCCTGGAAGCGGATGGGCGTCTCGGCGGCCAGCGGGTCGGGTACGTCCACCCACTCGATGCCGTCGAAGCAGGCGCCCGTCTCCTGGATCGAGGACAGGTCGGGCACGCCGGGCACGCGCATCGCCTGCAGCCTGCCGCCGGCCCGCAGCGAACCCCGGCCGCCGAGCGGCTTCTCGGGCAGGAACCGGTAGAACAGCCCGAACGGCCGCTCGAACGCGTCCTCCGTCTCGTACACGACACCGCGCCGCGGGTCCACGGCGATCGCCTCGTGCTGGAAGCGGCCCATCGCGGTCAGCGGCACCGCGCCGGTGCGGTGCGGGTCGACCGGGTCGACCTCGAAGATGAAGCCGTGGTCCTTGGTGTAGCCGTTGGTACCGGCCTTGTCCTCGGTCTCCTCGCAGGTCAGCCAGGTGTGCCAGGGTGTGGGCCCGCCCGCGCAGTTGACGGCCGTACCGGCGATCGCGACCCGCTCGGACAGCACGCGGTTGCGGGAGTCCAGCGTCAGCGCCGTACAGCCGCCCTTGCCCTCGGGGTCGTAGGTCAGGCCCTTGACCGTGGGGACCGGGACCCGGCCGTCCTCGCGGTTCTCGTGGTTGCGGACCAGGTGGACTCCGCCGTGCCGGCCCGGAAAGGCGGACATGCCGTCGTGGTTGGAGGGCACCGGGCCCTCGCCGGAGCGCAGCCGGTCGCCCTCGCGGGACAGCACCCGGTAGCGAAATCCCCTGGGCAGGTCGAGCAGGCCGTCGGGGTCGGGCACCAGGGGGCCGTAGCCGGTGTGGCCCAGGGACTGCGCCGCGGCGGTGCCGGCGAAGAGTTCGGAGAGGGCTCCGGTGAAGGCGATGCCTGCGCCCAGGGCTCCCGTGCGGGCGAGCACCTGGCGTCGGGTCGCCTCGTGGCTGGACATGGACATGGGGGAAACCTTCCTGCTGGCGGACAGGATTGTGACCAGCCGTGTCTATCACCTGCCAGGAGTCCCGGGAACCACGCGCGTAGAACGTGTCACTGCTCCACAGGGCGCCCCTGGGCCTTCTCCAGGAACCGCAGCAGCTCCACCGGGAAGGGCAGCACCAGGGTCGAGTTCTTCTCGGCGGCCACCGCCACGACCGTCTGCAGCAGGCGCAGTTGCAGCGCCGCGGGCGTCTCGGACATCTCCCGCGCCGCCTCCGCGAGCACCTTCGATGCCTGCAGCTCGGCGTCGGCGTTGATGATCCGGGCGCGGCGTTCCCGGTCGGCCTCGGCCTGCCGGGCCATCGAGCGCTTCATGGTGTCCGGCAGGGAGACGTCCTTGATCTCCACCCGGTCGACCTGCACGCCCCACCCCACGGCCGGGCTGTCGATCATCAGCTCCAGGCCCTGGTTCAGCTTCTCCCGGTTGGACAGCAGGTCGTCCAGTTCGCTCTTGCCGATGATCGAGCGCAGGGAGGTCTGGGCCATCTGGGAGACGGCGAAGCGGTAGTCCTCGACACGGACCAGCGCGTTGGCCGCGTCGATCACCTTGAAGTACACGACCGCGTCCACCCGCACGGTGACGTTGTCGCGGGTGATGCCCTCCTGGGCGGGCACCGGCATGGTGACGATCTGCATGTTCACCTTGTGCAGCCGGTCCACGCCCGGCACCACCATCGTGAACCCGGGTCCGCGCACCTCGCCCGCGAGCCGCCCGAGACGGAAGACCACCCCCCGCTCGTACTGCTTGACGACCCGCGCGGCCGAGGCGACGTACACCACCCCGGCGCTGCCGACGGCCGCGGCCGCGGTCAGGAGCTCCTCGAGCATGACGGCCTCCTCGCCCAGAGGTCCGGTTCATCTGCTCCTGCCACGATATTCCCGACGCCCGGTCCAGGGCCATGGCCCCGGACCGGGCGTCCGCGCGGAGGTGCGGCTACGGGTGTGCCGCTAGACCGAGACCGCCTTCGGCGGTTCCGTGACCTTCACCGGGTCCGTGCCGGTGGCGCTGTGCCGTTCGGCCCAGTTCTCCAGGGCCGTGCGGCAGGCGTGGTCCAGGTGGTGCAGGCCGGACAGGTCCAGCTCGACCGGGCGGTCCTGCGGCAGCGACTCCAGGCTCTCCAGGATCTTCGGCAGCCGCAGGAAGGTCGCGTTGCCCGACAGATGGGCCTGGACGGGTCCCGCGCCCTTGTCGACGATCTCCAGCTTGAGGTGCGACGCCTCCCAGGCGGTCTTGGCCACGGACAGGGCCAGACCGATCAGCACGCCCTCGAACATGTTCACCGCGACGATCGACACGGCCGTGACCACCAGGATCAGCGCCTCGCCCCGGTGCTCCCGCCACAGCGGCACGATGCCGCGGAACGGGATCAGCTTCCAGCCCGCGTGGACCAGGATGCCGGCCAGCGCGGGCAGCGGGATCAGGGCCAGCGCGGACGGCAGCAGCGCGGCGAACAGCAGCAGCCACACGCCGTGCAGCACCCGGGACGCCTTGGTCTTCGCGCCCGCGCTCACGTTGGCGGAGCTGCGCACGATGACCGCCGTCATCGGCAGCGCGCCGAGCACACCGCACACCGTGTTGCCGGCGCCCTGCGCCATCAGCTCCTTGTTGTACTGGGTGCGCGGCCCGTTGTGCAGCCGGTCCACCGCGGCGGCGCTGAACAGGCTCTCCGCCGACGCGATCAGGGTGAAGGCGACGATGGTGCCGATGATCCCGACGTTCGCCAGCTCGCCGAAGGCGTCGGCGCCGGGCGGCTGGATGGAGTCCAGCAGGCCGTTGACCTCGACCGTCGCGACCGACAGGCCGAACACCGCCGTGACCGACGTGGCCAGGACGACCGCGGCCAGCGCGCCCGGCAGGGTCTGCGCCCGCTTCGGCAGCCGCCTCCACAGCACCATGACAGCGACGGTGCCGGCGCCCAGGGCGAGCGAGGTGAGCGCCTCGGTGCTGCCCAGCGCGTCGGCGGCGGCCCCGGGCAGCCCGGTGAGCTTGTCCAGGCCGGAGGCGGGTGCCTCCAGTCCGGCGGCCGCGTAGAGCTGGCCGGCGATGAGCACCAGGCCGATGCCGGCCAGCATGCCCTCGACGACCGACAGGGAGATCGCCCGGAACCAGCGCCCCAGCTTCAGGGCGCCCATCGCGAGCTGGATGAGACCGGAGGCCAGCACGATCACACCGAGCGCGGGCAGGCCGTACTGGTCGACCGCGCCGAAGACCAGCACGGTGAGGCCGGCGGCCGGGCCGGACACCTGGAGGCTGCTGCCCGGCAGGAATCCGGTGATCAGGCCGCCCACGATGCCGGTGACGAGGCCGAGTTCGGCCGGGACACCGGAGGCGACGGCGACGCCCACGCACAGCGGGAGCGCGACCAGGAACACGACGAGCGAGGAGGTGACGTCCTGCCGCCAGTGCGGGAACTTGGCTATCGGGTTCATGCCGGCGCTCACAGGGTCTCGAACGCGTCGGTGTCCGCGCGGTGTTGGCGTACGGCCCCGGTGTGGACCTCGTAGTACCAGCCGTGCAGCCGCAGCCGGCCCTCCGTCAGGCGCCGTTCCACGCACGGGTAGGAGCGCAGCCGCTGCAGTTGCGCCAGGACGTGGTTCTGCACGGCTTCGGCGACGGTCGGGTCGGTGGGGTCGCAGGGCTTCGGCTCGTCGGCGGCGTACGCCAGCCAGTCGCGCACGGCGGGTACGGCGGTCAGGTCGTCGCCGCGCACCAGCGCGCCGACGGCGCCGCAGTGCGAGTGGCCGCAGACGACGATGTCGCCGACGCCGAGCACCTCCACGGCGTACTCGATGGTGGCGGCCTCGCCGGAGGGGTGGCCGGTGCCGTGCGCCGGGACGATGTTGCCCGCGGTGCGCAGCTCGAAGAGCTCGCCGGGCCGGGCGCCCGTGATCAGGGCCGGGACGACGCGGGAGTCGGAGCAGGTGATGAACAGTACTTCGGGCGACTGGCCTTCGGCGTGCCCGGCGAACTCCTCAGGGCGCTGTCCGAACGTACGGGCGTTGTCGATGAGGGGTTGCATGATGCGGTTTCCTCCTGGCGCGCAGTGGGGGCGCGTCGGACGGGCAGGACAGGGGTGGGGGACGGGCCGGCCGTCCCTCAGCAGCGGAAGACCTGAAGTGCCGCCGGGGAGTGGTCCGTCGAGGTTCTGGACCGGTGGTCGGCCGGCCGGCCGGACGCGGCCCCCGAGGGGGGGGGCGCCCGCGCGGGC